>JAJYYT010000001.1 GCA_021800645.1 Actinomycetes bacterium | reverse complement strand
GCGCGGTCGCAGACTGGTGCGCCAGCCAGCCGTCGCCGATCGCCCCGGCACGCCGGCGAGCCGCCTCGGAGTGACCGCCCACCAGGAGCTGGACAGGGTGCGCAGGGATGGGGACGCTGAGCACGCCAGCAGGCAGGCTGTAGTGCGCACCCTCGTAAGCGTCGGGCGCACCGGTCCAGCAGGCTCGCAAGAGCTCCACCCACTCCACGAAGCGACCCGCGCGCGAGGCGAAGGGCACGTTCAGGGCCTCGAACTCCTCGGCGAGCCATCCCGCTCCCAGGCCGAGCGCCAGCCGGCCGCCGCTCATGACGTCGACGGAGGCCGCTTGCTTGGCGAGCACGACGGGGTGGCGCTGGGGGAGGACGAGCACTGCCGTGCCGATGACGGCTCGCTCGGTGGCCGTCGCAATGGAGGCAAGGGCGATCATGGCATCGAAATACGGGGTGTCCGGGGCCCACGTCACCTTGCCGTCGGCGGCAAAGGGGTACCGGGAGTCGACCCGCTCGGTCATGACCACGTGGTCGCTCACCCACAACGACTCGAAGCCTGCACGCTCGAGCTCCGCGGCCATCGCCGCGATGCCGCGCTCGGCGGGCAGCGAGCCGCTGTTCGGCACCTTCGCCCCGATCCTCATCGCTCTCCTCCTCGCGCGCCTGTCACGTCCCCGATCCCAAGTTTGCACCCCGTCGGGCGGGGAGCCCCCAGGCGACGTGTGAGCACCGCACCGATCCTTTAGTCAGCAGCGAAGCGTTCGGGTCGGAAAGGCGCGAGATCCAGCTCCGGCGTGCGCCCGGCCGCAAGGTCGGCGAGCACGCGGCCCATGAGCGGGCCCGCGGTGAACCCCATGTGCGGGAACAGACCGACGACGACCCGGGGCGCGCTGCGGAGGGTGCCGAGCACGGGACGATGGTCGGGCGTGCCGTTGCCGATCCCTGCCCACGACCGCAGCACCAGGGCGGAGGCGAGGCGCGGGACGACGCCGAGGGCCACGGCGAGATTGGCGCGCAGGGAGTCGAGGCTAACGAGCGGGTACCCCGTCCCCGGCTCGAGGCGCGCGGGCCATCCCCCACCGATGAGGACGGTCCCGGCGCTCGCCTGCTTGAGCGTGAGGCGCTGGCCCGCGTAGTAGAGGAGGTGACGGACGAAGGGCTGCAGCGGCTCGGTCGCCGCGACCTGGACGGGCTCAGTCGAGACGGGGAGGAAGACGCCGGGCGCCACCGACGCCACGTGACCCGCAAGGGCGTCGCCCGTCGCGAGGACCACCCGGTCCGCCTCGAGTACCTGCGTCTCGGTGCGCCCGGCCCTCCGCACTGCGAACGTCAGCCGGGCCGCCGCGCCGTGCACGTCCAGGTCGACAAGGGGGCACCGAGCGCGGATCTCGGCACCTGCACGCGCGGCGGCACGAGCGAAAGCGGGCACCGCGAGCATGGGGTTGGCCTTGCCCTCGACCGGGCTGAACCCCGCCCCGACCACACGGTCGGCGACGTAGGGGGCGAGCGCCACGACGTCGGCGCGCGCGAGCACCTGCGCGTCGAGCCCTGCCTCGCGCTCGATGCGCACCTTGTCCTCGATGTGACGCATCTGGGCGGAGTCGTCAGCAAGGAGCAGGCCGCCCTCGGTACGGACCTCGAGGTCGGTACCCAGCAGCTCCCCGAGACCGGCCCACAACTGGAGCGCGTCGAGGAGGAACCGGAGGGCGGGGAGGAAGTCGCGGGCCCAGTGGGTCCCCAGTCGCTCGAAGGGTTCGCGCTGGATCTGGCCGTGCAGGCTGCCCGCGTTGCGTCCCGACGCCTCGGTCCCCACGTCAGCACGATCCGCCAGGACGACCGACGCGCCCGAACGCGCGAGGTGGTACGCCGTGGCGCACCCGGTGATGCCACCGCCGACGACCGCCACGTCGCAGCGGCGGGCAGCGCACTCGGGATCGCCAGCCGTCGCGCTGTTCACTGCTGCAGCTTCGCCGGCAAGCCGCACCGGAGCGACCGACCGGATGCGGGATCCGTGCATATGGTCTCGCGGCTACGCGCAGGAGGCGGGGGCGACGGCGCGGGCGCTGAGCGGGATCGGGAAGAGCGGCGCGGCGTACACTGTGCGACTAGATGTTCGCAGAGAGGATGGCCATGGCACCTCAATTCCACGGAAGTTACACGGTCTGCGTCACGCCGTTCAGCGAGGACGGCTCGCGCGTCGACACCGACGCGCTCCGAGGCTTCCTCGCGTGGCAGCTCGAGGTTGGGGTGCCGGGGGTAATCGTCCTCGGGACCACCGGGGAGTTCCTCGCCGTGAGCGACACCGAGCGCTCCCAGGTCGTCGAGACCACGGTGGACGAGATCGCCGGGCGGGTCCCCGTGCTGGTCGGCACCATGAACGCCTTCACGCCTCGGGCGGTCGCCTTCAGCCGCCAAGCGGAGGAGCTCGGCGCCGACGGCCTCATGGTCCTCCCGCCCTACTACTACACGCCCACCGACGACGAGATCTTCGGCTACTACCGGGCGATCTGCGAGGCGGTGAGCGTGCCGATCATGCTTTACAACAACCCGGTCACCTCCAACGTGGACATGTCGGCGTCGCTCGTCGCCCGTCTCACGCGCGCGTTCGAGCAGATCCGCTACATCAAGGAGTCGAGCCGGGACCTCGCCCGGGTGCGCGACGTCATCGAGGCGACCGACGGGATCATGAACGTCTACGCGGGTGAGCGCGCAGTGGACTCGTACCTCCTCGGCGCCATCGGCTACGTGAACCCGTACGGCAACTACGTGCCGAGGGCCTCGGCGCGGATGTGGGCGCTCCTCGAGCAGGGCAGGGTGGACGACGCGCGGCGCATCCAGCGCCTGCTCGACGCGATGGACCACACGATCGCCGAGGGGCACCCGACCTACGGCCACCAGTGCTACTCGAAGCGGCTCGCCGCCGTCGCCGGCCATCCGGTCGGCGACGTGCGCCCACCCATCACCTCCTTCGGCGCGCTCGGCGAGGAGGGAGAGCGCCGGGTGGCGACCCTCACTGCCCTCATGCGACGTCTCGACGAGGTCGTCGACGAGCTGGACACCCAAACGGCAGCCGAAACGGCAGGAGCGCCGGCCGTCACCACCGGCGTCAGGCACCCGGCGGCCGCGGGAGCCGCTCGAAGCGGTTGATGTTCACGTCGAACCCGGCGTCGTTGCCGGTGAGGAGCTGGCGACGCGAGGAGATCTGCCAGCGGCCGTCAGCGCCTCGCACGAGCCGGTCCTCGTACTGGCCCATCATCGTCGCCGTCGAGCCGTCGGGTCGCTCGTGCCAGGCGACGACGTAGCTGAGGGCGCGGGCCCCGAACCCGTCGGGGTCCAGAGTGACCAGGACGTTCGAGAGGTGGTGAGAGGTTCGCGCCCAGCGCCACATCCGGGCGAGGTCCTGGCGTAGCCCCGCGGCGCCGCTGCTGTGCAGTCGCGGCTCGGGGCCGTAGTCGACGATGCAGTCCTCGGTGAAAAGCGCCGCCAGCGCGTCGAGGTCCATCTTGTCGAGGAAGGCGCAGTACGAGTAGAGAACCTCTGCGATCGCTTGCTTGTCGCTCAGCTCCCGCACCACGGTGTCGGCTGACTCTCGCTCGGTCATCTCTCCCTCCTCTTCCTCGACGCGCCCTCGCCTCGCCCGATGCAGCTGCGCGCCGCGTCCTTCTCAGTGACCCGGAGCTGTCACCCCGTCCACACAGAGGTACTTCACCTCCAAGAACTCCTCGAGACCGTGGTGCGACCCCTCTCGCCCCAGGCCGGACTGCTTCATGCCGCCGAACGGGGCGCCCTCGTATGAGATGGAGCCCGTGTTGACCCCGACCACACCGAAGTCCAGCGCCTCGCCGAAGCGCAGGGCGCGGCCCAGGCCGCGGGTGTAGAAGTAGGCGGCGAGCCCGGACTCGGTGGCGTTGGCGAGGGCGAGCGCCTCCTCCTCGGTCTCGAAGCGGAACACGGGCGCCACCGGGCCGAACGTCTCCTCGCGCGCGATGGTCATCCCGGCCTCGGCGCCGACTACGACGGTGGGCTCGAAGAAGGTCCCTCCGAGCTTGTGGGGATGCCCGCCCCAGCGCACCTCGGCACCCATGGAGACGGCGTCGTCGAGGTGTCGCTCCACCTTGACGAGCGCCTGCTCGTCGATGAGCGGGCCTACGTGCACAGCGGGGTCGATGCCGTGCCCAACGACCAGGTCGGCGACGCCTCGGGCGAAGCGCTCGACGAATTCATCGTGGACCCCCGCTTGGACGAGCACGCGGTTGGCGCACACGCAGGTCTGGCCTGCGTTGCGGAACTTGGACTCGATGGCTCCGGCGACCGCGGCGTCGAGGTCGGCGTCGTCGAACACGACGAAGGGCGCGTTGCCGCCGAGCTCGAGTGCCACACGCTTCACGGTTGGTGCGCACTGGGCCATCAGGAGCTTGCCGACCTCGGTCGAACCGGTGAACGTGAGCATGCGCACGTCCGGCGACTCGGTGAGGGCCGCGCCCACGACCACCGGGTCTCCGTGCACCAC
The DNA here is from genome assembly GCA_021800645.1 of Actinomycetes bacterium. The sequence goes on along the minus strand of JAJYYT010000001.1, from coordinate 16,445 downwards.
GTTCAGCACCCCTCGCGGCATGCCGGCCTGCGAGGCGAGCTCTGCCAGCGCGAGCGCCGAGAGGGGCGCCTCGCTCGGCGGCTTGAGGACCACCGTGCAGCCCGCCGCGATGGCAGGTGCGACCTTCCGGACGATCATGAGCGCGGGGAAGTTCCACGGCGTGATGGCGGCGACGACGCCGATGGGCTGGCGTAGCGCGAAGAGGCGGCGCCCGGGCCGGTTGTGCGGGATCACTTCCCCGTAGCTCCGGCGCGCCTCTTCGGCGAAGTAGCGCAGGAAGGCCGCGCTGTAGGTGAGCTCGCCGACGGACTCGCCGATCGGCTTGCCCTGCTCGATCGTGAGCAGGGCGGCGAGGTCCCCGGTCCGGGAGAGGAGCAGCTCCTGCCAGCGCGAGAGCACCTCGCCGCGAGCCCCGGCGGGCAGCGCCCTCCAGGCGCCAAGCGCGCCGGCGGCGGCCGCGACCGCGTCGTGGACGTCGGTGGCGGACGCTGTGGCCACCGAGCCGACCAGCTCGCCGGTCGCCGGGTCGCGCACCTCGAGGCGCCGGCCGGTCGAGGCCGGCCTCCAGCGGCCGTCCACGAAGAGGTCCTCGCGGAGCAGCCCAGCCCTTCGGAGCTGCTCGAGCCTGGCGGCGGCGACCCGCGCCGCCGAGTCGAGCAAGGTGGATGGAGTGGGTGGCGTCATCGAAGCCTCGATACTATCGTGCATCGTTCGTAGGTCGGACGCTTGTTCGCTTATCGTGCGCGAGGAAGGAACCGCATTGCAATCCCTCGAGGACCTGGACCGCCGGTACGTCTTCCACCCGTTCACCTCCATCCGGGACCACCTCCAGGGAGGTGCCCTCATGATCGTCGAGGGGAGCGGGTGCAGCCTCTTCGACTCGAAGGGCAACAGCTACCTCGACGCGATGGCCGGCCTGTGGTGCGTGAACGTCGGGTACGGCAACACCGAGATCGCCAACGCGATCGCCGCACAGTCCAAGCGCCTGTCCTACTACCACTCCTTCTCCTCGATGGGGAACGACGTCTCGACGCACCTCGCCGAGCGTCTCGTCACCACCGCGCCGGTGCCGATGTCAAAGGTGTTCTTCGGGAACAGCGGGTCGGACGCGAACGACACCGAGATCAAGCTCGTCTGGTACTACAACAACGTGCTGGGCCGGCCCGAGAAGAAGAAGCTGATCTCGCGCCGACGCGGCTACCACGGCGTGACTGCCCTCACGGCGGGTCTCACCGGGCTCGACAACGTGCACGCCGGCTTCGACGCACCGCTCCCGATGATTCGCCACGTCCGCGCCCCCCAGCGTCTGTGGGAAGCCGAGCCCGGGATGACCGACGAAGAGTTCACCGCGGACCTTGCCAGAGAGCTCGAGGAGCTCATCGTGGCCGAGGGCCCCGAGACGGTCGCCGCCTTCATCGCCGAGCCGGTCCAGGCGGCCGGCGGGGTGATCATCCCTCCGGCCGGCTACTTCCAGGCGGTCGAAGAGGTCCTCCGCCGCTACGACGTGCTCCTCATCGCCGACGAGGTGGTCTGCGGCTTCGGCCGCCTGGGTCGGTGGTTCGGCACGGAGCGCTTCGGGATCGAGCCTGACATCATGACCACGGCCAAGGGCATCACCTCGGCTTACGTGCCACTCTCGGCGAGCTACGTGTCGGCCCGCGTCTTCGACGTGCTCGCCCAAGGGAGCGATCGGTTCGGCGCCTTCGGCCACGGCTACACGTACTCCGCGCACCCGCTCGCGGCTGCGGCGGCCCTGGCGAACTTGGACATCGTCGAGCGTGACGGCCTCGTCGAGCAGGCGGCCAAGCGCGGCGCCTACATGCTCGAGAGCCTGCGCGAGCGCTTCGAGGGCCACGCCCACGTGGGTGAGGTGCGAGGCGAGGGCCTCATCGCGGCGGTCGAGCTCGTCGCGTCGCGCGACCCGCTCGAGCGCTTCGACCCGGCCCTGAAGGTGGGGGGGCGTGTCGCGCGAGCCAGCATCGGGCATGGCGTCATCACCCGGGCGCTGCCCGAAGCCGACACCCTCGCCTTCTCGCCCCCGTTCGTCGTCAGCGAGAGCGAGATCGACCAGATGGTGGACGGGGTCCGCCGCGCCCTCGATGAGACCCTCGCCACCCTGCCTCGAGGCTGAGCAAGGCACCGCTGCAATGGGACGGCTCGTCGGCTTCCTCGTCAACCCCGTCGCCGGGATGGGAGGGCGCGTCGGGCTGCACGGCACCGACACCGCCGCCCGCGCCGTCGAGGCCCGCCGCCGCGGCGGCTCGCCGGTTGCACCGTTGCGCTCGGCGCGGGCGCTGCGACGCCTTGCCTCCAGCCGGGGCGCCGACGACGTCACCGTCCTCGCGGCACCCGCGTCGATGGGCGCCGTCGTCGCAGCGTCGAGCGGTCTGCGGGTGCGACTGCTCGACGTCGGCGTCGGCAACCCAACCTCGGCCGCCGACACGGCCGCGGCCGCGGCCGCCGCGGCGGGCGCGGGTGCCGACCTCCTCCTCTTCGCCGGAGGCGACGGCACCGCGGCCGACGTCCTCTCCGCGGTGGGGCGCTCGATCCCCCTCCTCGGCATCCCCGCTGGGGTGAAGATGCGCTCGGGCGTCTTCGCCGCCACCCCCGAGGCCGCCGGTGACCTGGCCGCGCAGCACCTCCGGAGACTCGCGCGGGTCCCGGACGGCGAGGTCTTGCCGGCGCTGCTCACGACGGCCGAGGTCGTCGACGCTCATCCGGCCGACCGCATGCACGGAGGACGATCGCATGACGCCGACGCGCTGGGCGAGCGCGGACGGCGAGCAGGAGAGTGGGCCGGGAGCGACCGAGCGGTCCAAACAGCGCAGCCAGCAGTGGAGCCCGGCCCCATGGCGAACACCCTGATCGGGGTCGCGCTCGTCCCGCGCGCGGACGACGGCCGCCTCGTCGGCACCAAGAGCTCGACGTCGCTCCAGGGCGGTACCGCGCTGGACACGCTCGCCGAGGCTGTGGCGTTTGAGCTCGATCCGGAGACCCTTTATCTCGTCGGTCCGGGCACCACCACCTCCCGGGTGCTCGGCGCGCTCGGCCTCGAAGGGGACGTGCTCGGCGTCGACGCCGTCACGCGCGGGGAGCTCGTCGGGGTCGACCTGAGCGAGGACGAGATCCTCGGGCTCGTCGACGAGTACCCGCGGACGGGGCTGATCCTCGGGGTGATCGGGGGGCAGGGAATGCTGCTCGGACGGGGCAACCAGCAGCTTGGCCCGAGGGTGCTCAGCCGGTTGTCGCCCGACGACGTCACGATCCTGTCGTCGCCCGACAAGCTGGTCGCGCTGCGGCCCGCGCTGCTGCGCGTCGACGCTGGCGACCAGGCGTCGTTCCCCTGGCTGACCGGCTACCGGCGCGTCCGGGTCGCTCCCCGGCGCTACATGATGATGCGCGTGGACGCGGCGTGACCAAGGGCGCCGGCCGGGGGCGCGAGCCGGCCGGGGCCGGCGGGCGCGCCGACGCCACCCCGGTCGGCTAGCCGAGGAGGAAAGCGAGGAAAGGACGGACGTGGCACATCCCTTCATGGCGAGCGCGCTCGCCGACCAAAGAGCCGAGATGCTCGAGGAGATCGGTGCCGAGAGCGTCGAAGAGCTCTTCGAGCAGATCCCGCAGGCGCACCGCCTCGCGGCACCACTACGGCTCCCTCCCCAGCTCGCCTCGGAGGCCGCGTTGCGCCGCCACCTCCTGGGCCTCCTCTCGCGTACGAGCACCTGCGAGGAGTCCCTCAGCTTCCTCGGCGGCGGCTACTGGCGCCACCACGTCCCGGCGATCTGCGACGAGATCGCGGCCCGGCGCGAGTGGCTCACCTCGGTGTGGGGCACGCCGTCGTCCGACCAGGGGCGCTTCCAGGCGTGGTTCGAGTACGCGAGCCAGCTCGGCGAGCTGCTCGACCTGGATTTCGTCGGCCTCCCCGTCTACAGCTGGGGGTGCGCCGCCGGCCACGCGCTGCGCATGGCCGCCCGCATGACCGGACGCGGGCGCGTCCTCGTGCCCGAGGTGCTCGACCCCGAGCGGCGCGCGGTGATCGTCAACTACTGCGGCAGCCCGGAGCTCGCGGCCCACCTCGGCCTCGGCACCGTCGCTTGGCGGCGAAGCGACGGGCGCGTGGACCTCGACGACCTCGCTGCCAAGCTCTCCTCGGACGTGGCCGCCGTGTACGTGGAGAACCCCAACTTCTTCGGCGTCGTGGAGGACCAGGTCGCCGAGGTGGCCGTCATGGTCTCCGACGCCGGCGCCGAGCTGGTGGTGGGCGTCGACCCGCTCTCCCTGGGGGTGCTCGCTCCTCCGGGTGAGCTGGGTGCCGGCCTCGCCGTCGGCACGATCCAGACGCTCGGCGTCCACCTGAACGCTGGCGGGGGCGCCGGCGGCTTCATCGCGAGCCGCGACGAGGAACGTTACGCGCGTGAGTTCCCCACCCTGCAGGTGAGCCTCTGCGACACGACCGAGCCCGGCGAGCGCGGCTTTGGCATCAGCCTCTTCGCGCAGACCTCCTACGGTGCGCGCGAGCAGGGCAACGACTGGACCGGCAACTCCGTCTACATGTGGTCGATCGCCAACGCGGCGTACATGGCGGTGATGGGTCCGCAGGGGTTCGCCGACGTCGGCGCGGCGATTCTCCAGCGCAGCCATCACGCGGCGCAGCGCCTCGCCGCGCTGCCGGGGGTACGCGTCCGCTTCCCGTCCGGCTTCTTCAAGGAGCTCGTCGTGGACTTCGGCGGCACGGGGCTGCGCGTCGCAGAGATCCACGGCGCCTTGCGGCGCCGCGGGATCTTTGGCGGCCTCGACCTGTCCGAGACGTTCCCCGAGCTCGGCCAGTCTGCGCTCTACTGCCTGACCGAGCTGCACACGGCCGCCGACGTCGAGCGCCTCGTGGCCGCGCTCGACGACCTGCTCGGCGACGCGGCGGACGCCATGGTGTCCGACCCGGCCGGCGCCATGCCCTCCCCGAGCGCCGGCGACGGTCGGCGATGAGCGGGACCCGCGGCCGCCGCTACCACGCCGCCGTGTGGGACGAGCCGCTCGTCCACGAGCTCGGCCACCCCGGTCGCCGCGGCGCGCTCGTCCCAGGGGTCGAGTCCGAGGTGGCCGCGGCCGCAAGCGATCCCCTTGCGCTGGTCTCCCCTACGGCACGCCGGCGGGTGCCCCCCGCGCTCCCCGAGCTGAGCGAGTGGGAGGTCCTGCGCCACTACCTGCACCTGTCCCAGCAGACCCTCGGGATGATGGGCGTCAGCCTCTTCGGGACCTGCACGATGAAGTACAACCCCGCGCTTTCCGAAAGCCTCACCTCCCTCCCCCAGGTGCGCGAAGTGCACCCGCTGCAGCACGAGGACACGGTGCAGGGTCTCTTGGAGATCGTCTACCGCCTCGACCTGGTGCTGCGCGAGCTGTCGGGCATGGACCGCTTCGTGTTCCAACCCGGCGGCGGAGCCGACGCGGCGTGGCTCCACGTCTGCATGACGCGCGCCTACCACGCCGACCGTGGCGAGCTCGCCGAGCGCGACGAGGTGGTGACCACGATCCAGGCTCACCCCTGCAACGCGGCGACCGCCGCCGCCGCCGGGTTCAAGGTGATCACCCTCCCCCTCGAAGAGGGCGGGCGCGCGTCGCTCAGCGCGCTGCGCTCGGCGATCTCCGAGCGCACCGCGGCGCTCATGGTGAACAACCCCGACGACATGGGGATCTACAACCCCGACATCGGGGACTGGGTCGAGTCGGTGCACTCCGTCGGTGGGCTGTGCTTCTACGACCACGCCAACTTCAACGGCGTGATGGGCAAGCTGCGGGCAGCCGACCTCGGCTTCGACGCGTGCATGTTCATGCTGCACAAGACCTTCGGCGCCCCAAAGGGCAACGGCCCCGCCGTGGGCGCGTACGGCTGCACCGAGCGTCTCGCCCACTATCTCCCCGGACCGCTCGTCACGGCCATCGGGCTCGACGGCAAGCCCGACCCCCAGGGTGCCAGCTTCGACTTGCCAGCCTTCGGCCGAGCCGACGTGACCTTCCGCCTCGTCGAGCCCGAACGCGGCGTCGGTCGGGTCCGGGAGTACCTGGGCAACCTGCCTCAGGTGGTGAAGGCCTACGCGTGGGTGCGCGCCATGGGGGCAGACGGCATCGGCGAGGCGTCCGACCTCTCGGTGCTCGTGAGCAACTACATCGACGCGCGACTGCGATCGGTACGCGGGGTGACCCGGTCGAACCCAGAGGTCGGCACCCACCGTCTCGAGATGTGCCGCTACAGCCTGGAAACGCTCGCGCAGGAGACCGGCGTCGGCGCCGTCGACGTACAGCACCGCATGACGGACTTCGGGATCGACGCCTTCTGGCTCAGTCACGAGCCGTGGATCGTGCCCGAGCCGTTCACCCCCGAGGCGGGCGAGCTGTGGTCCAAGGAAGACGTCGATGAGTGGCTCGACGTGCTCGCGCTCGTGTGCGCCGAGGCCTACGAGCACCCCGAGGTGGTCCGGACGGCGCCGCACCGCCAGGTCACCCACCGCCTGGACGGCGGTGCCCTGGACGACCCGGCGCGCTGGGCGACCACTTGGCGTGCCTACCGCGCCAAGCGCCCGGCGTCGTGAGGCTGCCGAGGCTGGCGAGCCGAGGGGGACGCCCGGGCGGCGCGGCGCGACGCGACGCGGACCCGCCCGGCGCCCCGGTGCGCGTCGGGAAGCCCGGCATCGCGCCGGCGCCCGTGGACACCGAGATCACCTACGAAGGCGAGACGATCGACGCGCGCAGCGGGGAGAGCGTCGCCGCCGCCCTCGTCGCCGCGGGACGGCTCGCATGCCGTTCGACCCGCACCACCGGGGAGCGTGGGGTCTTCTGCGGGATGGGCGTGTGCTCCGAGTGCGCGATCACCATCGACGGACAGAGCGGCCGCCTCGCGTGCATGGAGAAGGTCATCCCGGGGCTCGCGGTGACAAAGGATCACCCGCCGCGCCCGCTCGAGCGCGCCGGCACCGAGGTGGCCGAGCTGCCCGAAGAGGAGCTGGACGCCGACGTGGTGGTCGTCGGGGCTGGCCCCGCGGGGCTCGCGGCCGCGCTCGCCGCGTCGGACGCGGGTGCGAGCGTGCTCCTCGTCGACAACCGCCGGGCCGGGGGCGGGCAGTACCTCAAGCAGCCCGCCGAGGGCTTCGCGCTGGACGAGGCGGCGCTCGACTCGCAGTACCTGGCAGGTCGGGCGCTCCTCGCGCGCGTGACGACATCCCCGGTGCGGACGCTGCGCGAGACCTGGGTGTGGGGCTCGACCGGCGTCGACCAGCTCCTCGCGGCCTCCTCCAACCGCCGGTACGTGATCGCGGGACGCGCCCTCGTTCTCGCGACCGGTGCCTTCGAGCGCGGCGTCCCATTCCCGGGCTGGACGCTGCCCGGCGTCATGACCACCGGGGCGGCGCAGACGCTCCTGCGCTCATACCTCGTCGCTGCCGGCCGGCGCGTGCTCGTCTCGGGGAACGGTCCCCTCAACCTTCAGGTCGCCGCGGAGCTTCGCGCAGCCGGCGTCGAGGTGGTGGCGGTCGCCGAGACGGCGCCGCTCTTCCGGCTCGCGGCGGCGGTGCACCTCGTGGGCCTCTTGGCGGCCTCGGCGCGCGACGCCGGCCAGGGCCTGGGCTACCTGCGCGACCTCGCGGGCGTGGAGCTGCTCGCACGCTCCGCGGTCGTGGCGGCGGGGGGGGACGGCCGCGTGGAGTGGGCGGAGGTGGCCCCGCTCGACGCCCGCGGACGCCCACTCCGGGCCGGGCGCCGGCGGTTCCATGTCGACGCGGTCTGCCTCGGCCACGGCTTCGTCCCCTCCGCCGAGCTCGCGAGGACGCTCGGCTGCGCCCAGTCCCTCGACGAGCGCACCGGGGCCCTCACCGTCGTGCGCGACCGGCGAGGCAGGACCTCGGTGGAAGGGGTGTGGTGCGCGGGGGACGGCGGGCGGATCGCCGGCGCGCACGTGGCCCAGGCGATGGGAGCCCTCGCCGGCCTCGACGCAGCGCGCTCGGTCGGGCGCGTCCCCCCCGGGGCCGCCGCGGAGGAGCGGCGCCTCACCGAGGTGCTCGCTCGCCACGAGCGCTTCCAACGCTCGCTGTGGCGACTCTTCGACGGCCCGCGCCTGGTGGACCAGCTGGCCAGCTCCGACACGGTGGTGTGCCGCTGCGAGGAGGTCACCCTGGGCCAGCTCACGAAGGCGGGCGCGCCGTGGTCCGCCTCTGCGGGTGCGCTCAAGCGGCTCACGCGTGCGGGGATGGGCAAGTGCCAGGGCCGCTACTGCGGGCCGGTGCTCGCAGAGCTCGCCCGGCGCGCCACGAGCGAGCCGCCCGGCGTCCGCTCGGGCTTCGCGCCCCAGGCGCCGTGCCTCCCGACGCCGCTCGTAACGCTGGCGAAGATCCCCTCTCCCCCGCCTGCCGCCGCCTCGCGGGAGGCGGCCGGAGCGGCGCTCATGACACCGAAGCCTTGAGCTGCACGGAGACCCGCACCTCTTCTTCGAGCCGCACGACGGCCTCTTTCAGCGCGGGGAGGAACTCGCGGACGAACACCTGGGGGCTCGCGCGCAGCGTGTAGGCGCTCACGTTCATGGCGGCCACAACCGCGCCGGCCCCATCGTGCACCGGCACCGCGATGGCACTGAGGCCGTCTTCGAGCTCCTGGTCCACCATCGCGTAGCCCTGGGCACGCACCTTCAGGAGGACCCGCTTCAGCTCGGCGGGGTCGGTGACGGTCACGTCGGTGCGCGGCTCCAGGACGACCCTCTCCAAGTAGGCGTCGATCTCCTCGTCGCTTCGCCGCGCGAGCAGGACCCGCCCGAGCGACGTGCAGTAGGCGGGGTCCCTACCTCCAATCGGGACGTTGATGGTCATGACCCGACGCGGGACGGCGTTCGCGACGTACACGATCTCGTCACCGTCGAGGACGGCCGCACTGGTCGATTCCTGCACCTTCGCCGAAAGCTCCTCCATGTAGGGCTGCGCGATCTCGGGGAAGCTGAGCCCCGACAGGTAGCCGTAGCCGAGCTCCAAGATGCGTGGCCGCAACGAGAAGGAGCGCCCCTCGTTGCGCACGTAGCCGAGCTCGACCAAGGTGAGGAGGAAGCGCCTCGCCACCGCCCGGGTCAGCCCCGTCGCTTGTGCCACCTCGGTGACGCTCATGTGAGTGTGATCGGGCCCGAAGGCGCGGATCACCGCGAAGCCGCGCTCGAGTGACTGCACGAACTCCACCCGCGGCCTTACGCCGTCGCTCGCGGCACGGGTCCGACGAGGTGCACGAGGTGAGGCACCACCCGACGCCAGACGCTTCGCTGCGACGCGGTCCCGCCCGGACCCGAGGGGTGGGGCAAGGCGCCTGGGAGCGGCCGACTTCGGCTCAGGAGCTGCAGGCGCTCTGGACGGCATCGGTCGTGAATGGTAGCGGGTGATCGCAGCGCGAACCCCTGACGCTCGGACGCGCCGAACGAGCTTGCTGGTGCCTCACGTACCCCTCGGGAGCCGGGACCGTCGGGCGCTCAACCGTTGGCGACGAGGGTGACCGGGTACTCGTTCAGCTTCCGGCTACCGGACAGCGCGCAGACCACGACGTCTTCGACGCGTACGCCGTAGCGCCCGGGGCGGAACACCGACGGCTCGATGGTGAACGTCATCCCGGGCTCGAGGGGCGTGTCGTCCTCCTCCGAGATGAACGGGCGCTCGTGGACGTCGAGGCCGATGCAGTGACCCGTGCGGTGCCGGAACCACTCGCCGAGTCCTGCCTCCACGATCACCTGGCGGGTGGCCGCGTGAACCGCCGACGCACGTACACCGGGACGCGCGGCCGCGATGCCCGCGGCCTGCGCGGCCATCACCACCTCGTAGACGCGCTCGTACTCCCTCGAGGGCGTACCGACGTGGATGGTCCGGCCGAAGTCGGAACAGTAGCCGTCCACGACGGCACCGAAGTCGAAGGAGACGCCCATCCCCGGCACGAGCCTGCCCGCCGACAGGCGCACGCTCGCGTCGCGTTCGCTCGCCGCGCCCATACTGAAGACGCCGGTGTCGAACGAGGGCACGACCGAGCCCAACTCACGCATGTGGAAATCGACGTCACGGGCGATCTCGAGCTCAGTCGTCCCGGCGCGTACTGACGGGCTCACCAGCGCGAGCGTCTCGTCCACAATGCGGCACGCCTTCGCCATCCTCTCGAGCTCGTCGGACGACTTGACTCGGCGCATCGGGTTCACGAGGCGATCCGCGCTCACTAGCTCGCACGACCCCAGCAGTGCCAGCAGGGCTGCCGTCGTGTCAGCCCACGCTCGCGCGCCGATGCCGAGCCTTGAGACCGCGCCAAAGGACTGGGCGACGCGCCGGAAGGCTGCATCGCTGTCGTCGGTCTCAGCCACGATCGTCACGTCGCCGATGAGGCCATCCGGAGTGTCGAAGGCCACCACCATCCGCGGCAGCACGAACGCCGGCTCGCGGTCGGGGGCGAGGAAGCAACCGGTCACCCAGCTGTGCGCGTACTCGATGTTGCCGAAGGCAGGGACACGCCGCTTGAACCCGGTTAGGTACTCGAGGTCCCCCGAGGGTGGGAGGAACACGAGGTCGACCCCGAGATTCGCCATCCGCTCGTACAGGCTCTTGCGTCGGGTCTCGTAGTCGAACATCGCTCCTCTCCGAAGGCGCGTCGGGCCGGGGTTCCGCGAGCACCTGCGCCCGATCGTAGGGAAGGACTCAGAGTTCGTAAAATCGGCGACCTGTTCGAATAGCGACCAGTCTGGCTGGAGAGAGACGAGGCTGCGCTCCAGAGCGCTCATACGACCCGGGCGAGACAGGTCCGTGGTCGTACCGAAACCAGCGCGGGATCGACGGCGACCTGCTTGGTCGCTCGTCAGGGTGGACGCGAGCCTCAGCGTCCGTGTGCGGGCGGACGGCAGCTTCTCATGTCGGGGGTGCCGGGCCTTTCTGTTTCTGGTAACCCGGCCCGGTTGCTCGCGCGCAGGTGACGGCCGGGCTCGGCACCACCCCAGGCGACCCGGAGGTCGAGCCTCAGCGAGGCCGGTGTCCCCGGTCATCCCGGCCCGGTTCCGACGTGTGGTCCGCGCGCCACCAGCCGGCGGCGGTGTAGAGGGACGCGGGCACCAGGACCCGGGAGAGGGCCGTCGCGCCCGCCGCGGCGAGAACGATCGGCACGAGCAGAGAGAGCCCGCTGTGGGTGAGCTCGACGACGAGCACGACGGAGGCGACCGGGCTCTGCATCGCGCCGGAGAGCAGCGCCGCCGCTCCGATCAAGGCAAAGCAAGCGACCGGCTCGTGCGGGAGGAACGCCTCGCACGCCCGTCCGGCCAAGGTGCCGGCAAGCGCCCCCACGGTGAGGGTGGGGGTGAACAGCCCGCCGACCGCTCCGCTGCGCAGGCACGCGGCGGTGGCGAGCGGGCGCACCAGCACCACGGCGGCGACAAGTGGCACTCCCAGCGCACCGGAGAGCGCGAGCTGGGTAACGTCCTTGCCGTTGCCGAGCACCTCGGGGAGGACGATCGCGACGGCACCGACGGCGACGAAGGCGACGACGATGGTGCCGAGGGCCCTCGTCCCCTGCGTGGCACGAGCCTTGGCCCACCCGACGAGCAGCACGAGCGCCGCTCCCAGCAGGCCGGCGAGAAGGCCGACGACCACCGCCCAGGCGGTGAGGGACGCGCTGAGCAAGAGGTGGCCGACGTGGTAGGTGGGGCGGTCCGGGAGGATCAGCCAGGAGACGCCGGTCGCCACCGCCGCCGTGGAGAGCGCGGGGACGACCACCGGAAGGGCCAAGCTGCCGAGCAGGACCTCCGAGGCGAACAGGGCGCCGCCGAGAGGGACGTTGTAGACGGCCGCCATGCCCGCCCCCGCCCCGCACGCGACGAGGACCCGCCGCTGGGTGTGCGTGAGACCGGCGCGGTCGCACAGCCCGCTCGCCAGCCCCGCGCCGAGCTCCTTCGGTGCGCCTTCCCGTCCGAGCGTCGCCCCGGCGCCGACGGCCACGATCTGCAGCAGGGCGTTCGCCGCGGTGACGAGGGGCCGGAGCCGCCCCTCGTGCTCCCAGACGGCCTCGTCGAGCCCGCGGACGGGGCCTCCGACCCGGCGCAACAGGACCCACGCCGATCCGAGGACCACCCCGGCGCCCATCAGCACGACCACCCTGCGCCACGGCGGCCCCTGCCGCACGCCGGTCTGGAAGTCCCCGCGCCGGTAGCCGTACGCGACGTGCTGGACCGCGTGGAGGATGGTCATGAGCGCCCCCGCGCCGAGCCCGGCACCGATGCCAACCAAGACCGCGACCAGCCAGAAGCGCCAGGAGCGAAGGGCCCGGTCCTCCTCGGCGTGCCCCACCGGCAGGTTGGGCTGGTGCGGTCCCCCCGCGGCCGCGCTCGCCACCACCGGGCTATCGAAGCGACTGGCGTCGGGAGAGGCGCCGCTGGTTGTGCAGCGCGGTGACGATCACCACCGCGCCTCCGACCGCGACGGGAAGGCAGAGGGGGAACCCGGCTCCTAGGGCCATGCCGGCCGCTCCGCCGAGGAAGGATCCGAGCACCACCACCCAAGCGTAGGGCCGCCCCATCCTGGCGGAGGAGTCACGCGACAACTCCGGCGCCCCGACACCTCGCCAGCGCGCCAACCTGCTCCGATGCCGCCAAGATCGGGAAAGGCACCGGCCCTGACGTCGCCTCGCCACGAGTAGCCCCACCGGTAGTCCACACCGACTCGCCGAGCGACGCGGGGACTGCGACGAGCGCGCGGGCGCTGCTCCTGCCGACGGCCGTGTTCATCGTCGGGATCTACGTCGTGATCGTGGCCGGGCTGCTCCGCTCGCACCCTGTGGCCGGGGCGGGGATCCACGTGGCCGTCCCGGTCGCGGCGGCGGTCGGGGTGCTGCTCGTCTTGAAGGCGTTCGCGGCCGGGTGCAGCGCGCTCACCGGGGTGGGGGCCATCGCCAACGACGTGACCGCATTCCGGGAGCCCAAGGTCCGCCGGGCCATGCGCACCGAAGTGCTGTTGGGGGGATCCTGGGCACCATGCTGCTCGGCCTGTCGTTCCTCACCGTCCGTTTCCACGTCGCGCCTGACTGCGAACCACGTCGAAAGCCACCTCCACGGGTGGGCCACGATGCGCTATTCGACACATTTCGATAACCGCTGACTACCAGTTCCGCACAGGGTGCCACCACTGCAGAGCGAATGCGCCGAGCGGGTCACAAAAGCGCAGCGGTCGCTCAGCGGTATCAGCACGCTACGAAGGATCGCGACCGGGTGCTTGCCGAGGCGCTTGGCCAGCTCGCATCTCGTGCCCCCGTGGCCGCACTTGCCGATTGCTCGCGCACAAATCGCGTACGCCGCTCAGAGCCCGGTTCCGAAGACAGCACTGTCGCGACAGAAATACACCCTTTACCAGAGAGTTAGCGTGCCGGCAGCCCCAACGGGGTTCGAACCCGTGTCTCCACCTTGAGAGTTTGGTCAGAGGTGTCTACGGGGTCCGCCGGTCCCACGTACTCCCTGGTAGAGACCACACGGTGGTCCGCTGAGCCAGCTCGGATCCGCTGATTCTGGGGGAATGGATGGACAAACGGATGGACAACCCATCGATCTCTGTCGATCCGCCTAACCACCTTCGCGCGCTGGGCAGCGAGCCATCGCGAGACGTCGCCCGGATCGAACCGGACGAAGTAACCGACCTTGACGAATGGAATCCTCCGCTCGGCGACGAGTCTCCGAAGGTGCCGCTCACTGGTGCACAGCGCCTCCGCGAGCTCATCGACCTATCCCGACGTCGGGATAGGTCGGTGAGCTCGGCTACGTCCATCTCGATCCCAGAGGCGCCGAGCTGCTCCTCCAGGTGCTGACCGAGCGCGAGGAGCGCGCCTAGGTGGCCGTGGCGACCAACGCCCCGTTCTCTGAGTGGGGGAAGACCTTCGCCGATGCGCGCCTGGCGGCGGCGGTGGTCGACCGGCTCACCTTCGGGGCGCTCATCGTCGAGACCGGCACCGCCTCCTACCGGCTGCGGGCCACCCGGGCGAAGGACCCCCGCCGGCCCACGAGCCCAAAGAAGGAGGGGTGAGATGGCACCGAGGCAGCCTCACCGCCTGAACGACGAGAGTGAGAGCGTCGGCGAGAGCACGAAGAGCTCCCCGCCGGACAACTTGGAGCGTGCGCAGATCCCCTACACCGACGTGCTCAGCGCGTACCTCGTCGACGACGCCGTGGACACGCTGGCCAAGGTGCGCTCCCCGGGCGCACCGGCCGACCCCCGGGCCCGCCTGTCGTGCCTGGCCAGCCTGGCCGCCGAGGCGATAGGGGGTCTCGGCTTCGCGGTGACGGCGGCGATCGCCCACGGCTACTCGTGGGACGACGTCGCACTGGCCCTGGCGGGCACGACCGACGAGGTGCGTTCGAGCTACGAGGACGAGGTCACCTTCTGGCTGACCCAAAGCGCCGCCGAGCTCAAGCCCCCGAGCCACAGCACCGCCCTCGTTCAGCACATAGGACATGCAAGCACTACGAACGGAGCTGCCCTTAGGACCACATCACCAGGTCTACCACTGAGCCGCATCGACGTACGTCGCCACAGGGTGACGCCGACCGATGGCGCGCGCCTACAGGTGGGGCCAAATCAGGCCAGCACGGTGGGGCCAAACGGGGTTGACAAACTCAACATGGTGTCGGTCATCCTCCTGGGCTGCTCGGGTGGCTCCTTGCAGCTCGGAGGATGGCGATCTCCGACGGTCTACTGGTGGACCGCTGGCTGCCGACCGACACGTCAGGACGTACGCGGGAACGACACATGAGGTCGTACGCGAAGCGACACGGAAGGTTGTACTCCGACAATTCCTGTCCTACTCGACCAGGGTGCCGCAATATCCTGTGTCGATGGTCATCTTCAGGTCGGGGCTCGCGGACATCGCCGGCAACCCGGTCCTGCCTTGGTGCACCGAAGACCTCTACGACCAGACGTTTGCGCACTCGGCTTTCGAGCGACGGCTGGCGGCGGCCCCGTACCAGGGTCCCAGGTGAGCCAGGCGACAGAAGACGAGTACGGCGCCGAAGAGGCTATCCACGCGCTCGCTTCGCTTGCGGGTGATCCACGAGGCGTCGAGCTGTCCAGCAACTTCGTCACGATCCGTGCCACCGTCCTGCAACTTCGCCACTATTTCGAGGTCCTGCTCGACACGCTTGCAGTGGATGAGGCGGTGGACGCGGCGGACGTTGCCGACAGAAGCTTCGTCGCCCAGCTGCTGACAGAGGACGCGCGAGCCCGCATCCGGGCAGAGACGGACAAACAGATCGATGAGATGACTACCGCAAGTGTGGATCTCGGCTTTTCCGCAGCCCGTGTGGCGGAGATCGACCCCGCGGTCGTCGCTGCCGACCCCTTTGGAGTCGGAGCCCAGATTGGTGACATGCAGGCAATGGGCGAACTCACCGCCCGGGTGATGCGCCCAGCGATCCACCGTACGGCTGAGGAACAGAGCTACTGGTCTGTCTACATGCACGCCCGGGCATGCGGAGTAGACCGGCAGTTGCTGCTGCACTCGCAGTTCATCGTCGCCATGACCCTCGTTCAGCCTTCCCTGGCTCGTCTCATCATGTTGCTGTGCCGTGCCGAGGCCACCCGCGCTGGACGTACCGCCGATTTCGAGATCATCGACAAGGAAATCCGGTCGCTGCTCCGGCGCGGCCCCGATCGGTGGAAGAGGGCACTCATCGACCGATTCGGGTTCTCCACTCTTGAGGAGGCTGTCGACTGGCCGGTGCTCGAAAGGATGTGGACTACTCGGAACCTAATGGTGCATCGTGGCGGCTGGGTCGATGACACATATCGCCGACACGTTGCGACAGCCCCTCCCGTTGGCATGCCTCTGGAGCTGAGCGCCGCCGATGTGTTCTCCGCGTTCGATTTCGTCGGCGGTGTGCGCTTCGGGTTCTTGGTGGCGGCGTCGTCACTGACCCACCCAGGGATCGAACAGCGCTTTGCCGGAGCCCACAGCCATCTCGCGATGGAGGATCTCGACGCTGGGCGCTGGTGGCTCGCCGAGGGCATCGCCCGGACGGCAAGAGCTTTTGCGAACGAGGCCGAGGCGGCGGCTGTCGCTCAGGTGAACCTGTGGCTGGCGCGAGCGGGTCGTCTCGGCGGTGAGACGGTCCGATCGGAGGTAGTCGGCTGGGAGCCTCCTGGAACCGACCCAATGTTCCAGGTTGCGAAGCTCCTGCTGCTCGGTGAGAACTCAGCGGCGCTGGTTGCGATTCGAGAGGTGCTCGACGACGGCGGGATCAGCCGGCGCCAGCTCGCAAAGTGGCCACTGTTCCGACCCCTCCGCGAGACAGGGCTACTCGACGATCTACTCTGACCCGACTTTGTCGGCCCCTTCGCGTAACCGCAGGTAGATGGGGGCGCGTGTGATGGGTGTTTCCCCTACAGATTGGGCATAGGTCCAGGTCAGACGATTGCGGCCCGGTCCCA
>JAJYYT010000194.1 GCA_021800645.1 Actinomycetes bacterium | reverse complement strand
TCTTCGTAGCGATAGCTGAACGTGTCACCCAACGCGTTCGTCTCTCCCTCGACGTTGCCTGACCACCAGCCTCGGACGTCGTTGATGGCCTCGAAGATGGCCTCGGGGGGTTGGTCGACGACGAAGCTCACGGTGAAGTCGCTCTCGCCCACGAGAGCCCTCCTTTGCTGGCCTAACAACGGGCCTCACTGGACCGTTTGTTGGACTTGCATGACGCAAGTCAGTCTACTCGACTAGGTTGCGTGATGCAAGTGGGTGGGCAGAAGAGGCGCCGCACCTGGGAGCACCCCAGAGCGCGCGGGGCATGTCTCACAGGAGCCGTGGCCGAGCCGTTCATGGCGAACGAGAGGGGGCACCAGTGCGCTCGCTCGTCCTACTAGAGGTCTGCGGTGCTCTCCCCCGCACGACGGTGCGGTCTCTGGCTCCGGAACACGACGACGGACCGCTCGGGATGCTCATGGTCGAGGTGGACGTCGAAGGGCTTGTCCGTGTCGGGCTGCGAGCTGCCCTCGGCCACGATGACGATCTTGCTCTGCTCTCGACCGTAAAGGGCGGTCGCCATCCCGAGCATGGCTTGGCCAAGAACCGAACCTGGAGAGGAGTGGGCGAGACGACCGAGCGCGGTGACCGGCCGTTGGACGTCTTGTCCTTCGGCGGCGGCGTCAGTCTGCTCGAGCCACTCGATCCACTGCTCGTCGGTCCAATCGTCCGGATCGGCTGGCGGCCCCTCGTAGGAGGCCTGGTCGGGAGGCTCCACCGCTCTCACGCTAGCGCCGGGCCTCGACCTGTTGACCCAGCCGATTTGTAACCTCGGAGCGATGATCGTCGTCCATCGAGCCGAGCGGGCCGACGTCCTCGCCGGAGCCCTGGGGGACCTCCTGCTCGACAGCTTCGAGGACCCCATGGCCGTCGAGGTCGTCGCGGTTCCGACGCGCGGCGTGGAGCGGTGGCTGACCCAGCAGTTGTCGCACAGGCTGGGGACGTCCAGCGGCAACGACGGGATCTGCGCCAACATCGCCTTCCCGTTCCCAGGATCGCTCGTCCAAGCGGCCACCTCGGCCGCGTGCGGGTTCGATGCCGAGAGCGACCCCTGGCCCCCCGATCGCTCGGTGTGGCCGCTGCTCGAGGTGGTCGACGCGAGCCTCGGGACGCCCTGGCTGGCGCCGCTCGTCGCGCACCTTCGGGCGGGGTCGCCCGCCGGCGCTGACGGGGACCACGAGCTGCGGCGGTTCGCCACCGTCCGCCACCTCGCCGATCTCTACGACCGCTACGCGGTCCACCGACCGGAGATGGTCCAACGCTGGGCGGCAGGGCTCGAAGAAGGGCTCGAAGACGACGGGAGCACGGTCGACCCGGAGACGCCCGAGTGGGAGGCCCACTGGCAAGCCCGCCTCTGGCGCCGGCTCCGCTGCCGCATCGGCGTCCCGAGCCCCGCAGAGCGCCTCGGGATCGCAGCGGCGAGGCTCACCGAAGAGCCGGCACTGGTCGATCTCCCGCCGCGCCTGTCGCTGTTCGGGATGACCGGGCTGCCGGCGGGTCATCTGGGCATTCTCGAGGCGATCGGCCGGGGGAGGGACGTCCATCTCTTCCTCCTGCATCCTTCGGGCGCACTCTGGGACGCCGTCGAAGCTGCCGACCGTGGGTCCAACCCTTTGAGACGCAGCGCTGACCCGACCGTCGCACTTGCCGCTCATCCTCTGCTCCGCTCATGGGGGCGTGACTCGAGGGAGATGCAGCTCGTCCTCGAGATGCGGGGCGTCGCCGGCGGTGAGCACCGGGGATCGCCTGCCACGTCTTCAGACACGGAGATGTCGCTCCTCCAGCGTCTCCAATCCGACATTCGTGCGAACCGTCGGCCCGGGGGCCCGCCCAGCTCCCCGAGCGACGCCGATGCCCGCCCGCCGCTCCACCCCGACGACGACAGCCTCCGGGTGCACTCGTGCCACGGACGGCTCCGCCAAGTGGAAGTGATGCGGGACGCCGTCCTCCACCTGCTCAGCGGCGACCCCACGCTCGAACCGAGGGACGTCATCGTGATGTGCCCGGACATCGACTCGTTCGCGCCGCTCATCAGCGCCGTGTTCGCCTCGAGCGGCCGCGCGACGGGCTACGGGCAAGAAGGCCCCGTCGAGCCCGGGACCGGTCCACCCCAGATGCGCGTCCGGCTCGCCGACCGCTCCATCCGCCAGACCACCCCGATGCTCTCGGTGGCTGCGCAGCTCCTCGAGCTCGCCGCCGGGAGGGTGTCCGCCTCCGAGGTGCTCGACTTCGCCGGACGCGAGCCGGTCGCGCGCCGCTTCCGCTTCGACGAGGACGAGCTCGGCCAGCTCGAGCGCTGGGTGGTCGCGACGGGCGTCCGTTGGGGGCTTGACGCCGACCACCGGACGCCGTGGCGTCTCGAGCGTGTCGACGACAACACGTGGCACGCGGGACTCGACCGCTTGCTGCTCGGGGTGGCGATGGCCGAGGAGGACCACCGTCTCTACGGCGGGGTGCTCCCGCTCGACGACGTCTCGAGCGGGACGGTGGACCTCGCCGGCCGCTTCGCCGAATTCATGGAGCGGCTGGGAGGGGCGGTCGAGCGGATGCAGGGACGCCGGACGATCGGAGAGTGGAGTGCGGTGCTCACCACGGCCGTCGAAAGCCTCGCGATGGCTGATCCGCATGAGCAGTGGCAGCAGGACCAGCTCCGCTGGGTGCTCTCAGACGTGGTCGAGGCCTCCGCGGTCGCGGCCCGTGCGAGCGCGGAGGCCGCCGGGCCTTCGCCGGCGGCTCTCGACCTCGCAGAGGTCCGGTCCCTTGTCGAGGGCCGGCTCCGGGGGCGCCCCACGAGGGCCAACTTCCGCACGGGTGACCTCACGATCTGCACGCTGGTGCCGATGCGGTCGGTCCCGCACCGGGTGGTCGGGCTGCTCGGCCTCGACGACGGCGCGTTCCCGCGCCACGTCGGACAGGACGGCGACGACCTCCTCGTGGCCGACCCGCGGGTCGGCGATCGTGACGCGCGGTCTGAGGACCGCCAGCTCCTGCTTGACGCGTTGCTCGCGGCGACCGAGCACCTGATCGTCACCTACGAGGGCCGGGATCCGCGGACGAACCAGGAGCGGCCCCCCTGCGTCCCGATCGCAGAGCTGCTCGACGTCGTCGACCGCACCGTTCGGGCACCCGTCGGGTCGGCGCGGACAAGGGCGCAGGACCACGTCGTCATCGAGCACCCGCTCCAGTCCTTCGACCCGCGCAACTTCGTCGCCGGTGGCCCCGCCGGAGACGAGCCGTGGAGCTTCGACCCGGTCGATCTCGCAGGCGCCCGCTCGCACGCCCAGCCCCCCTTGGCGCGCCGGCCGTTCCTGTCTCGCCGCCTCGGACGCCTCGACAGCCAGGTCGTCCAGCTCGACTCGCTCGTGCGCTTCCTGGAGCACCCGGTGCGGGCGTTCCTTCGGGAGCGGCTCGGCTGGTACGGAGGCGAGGACAACAACCAGGTGAAGGACGAACTGCCGGTGGAGCTCGACCCTCTCGAGCGCTGGGGCGTGGGCGACCGCATGCTTGCCGGGCTCCTCGCCGGGGCCACGTTGGAGCAGGCACGAGACGCCGAGCTGGGCCGGGGCCTCCTCCCGCCCGGCGCCCTTGCGAGCGACCAGCTGCGCGAGATCGAGGAGTCAGTCCAAGCGCTCGCGACCCTCGCCCGGCGCGAGGCCGCGACAGCGGACGCCGTACCGAGCTCGGTCGAGGTGAACGTCCGGCTCGGCGACGGCCGTTTGCTCATCGGAACGGTGCCCGATGTCTACGCGACGGCCCCGTCAGAGGGCGCCGGTCGCCCCACGCGGAACCGCATCGTGCGCTGCGTCTACTCCCAGCTCGGCCCGAAGCACCGCCTCTGTGGATGGGCCCGGTTCCTGGCGCTCAGCGCGGCGCATCCCGAGCGGGAGGTGAGCGGCGTCACGATCGGACGCGCCGGCGGAACGACGGGGAGGCGTCCTCGCATCGCGGTCGCCGAGCTCCCGCCGCTGGGTCACACCGCGGACGAGCGACGAGCGCTCTCGCTGTCCCTCCTCGCCGTGCTCGTCGACCTGTACGACCGGGGCATGCGCGAGCCCCTCCCCCTCTACGCCAGGACCTCCGAGACGTATGTCGACGCTTCGAGCCGGGACAAGGACGTCAGGTCCGCGTGCGCCGAGACGTGGTCATCCCGATTCGGCGAAGCCAGCGAGGCGGAGCACGTGCTCGTCCTCGGGGCCACAGCGACGATCGACCGCGTGCTCGAAGAGCCGGCGCGCGCAGACGAGGCCGGCGCCGGCTGGGGCGAGGAGCGCTCACGCTTCGGACGTCTCGCCCGGCGGCTCTGGGGTCCGGTGGTCGTCTACGAGCGGCGGGACTACCGGTCGTGAAAGCCGCTCCGCACGACGACGAGCACTCGGCCGGAGGTGACGCGTCGCCTGAGCCCGAGCAGTTCGACGTGTGCGGCGCGCTGCCGGGTCCCGGGGTGACGGTCCTCGAGGCGAGCGCGGGCACGGGGAAGACCTTCACGATCGCGGCCCTGGTGACCCGCTTCGTCGCCCAGGGGGTCCCGATCGCCGAGGTCCTCGCCGTCACGTTCACGCGCAGCGCGACGGGCGAGCTCCGTGACCGGGTGCGCGCCCGGCTCGTCTCGGCGGAGAGCGGCCTCGCCCGCTGCCTCGACAGCGGCGTGCCACCGCCCGCCGACGACGCGCTGCTCGGCTTCCTCGCCACCGATGCCGCCGTGGCGCCGGCCCTGCTGGCACAACTGGCCCGCGAGGTGGCCGATGCATCGTTCAACTGCATCACGGTGGATGGCGACACCTCGACCAACGATGCCCTGGTCCTTGCCGCCACCGGCCGTGCCGCGCTGCCAGCCATCACCGATGCGGCCAGTCCGCAGACGCCGCTCG
>JAJYYT010000193.1 GCA_021800645.1 Actinomycetes bacterium | reverse complement strand
GGGGGGGGGGGGGGGGGGGGGGGGGGGGGGCGGGGGAGGGGGCTGTGACGCGACTGTGACGCGCGGGTGCAAGGGCGTGTGACTTACAGGGGGTGTCGAGGCGCGGGTGTGGGCGGGTGCGAGGACGTGTGGCTTGCAGGGGGTGTCGACGCGCGGGTGCGAGGGGTGCGGCTTGCAGGGGGTGTCGACGCGCGGGGCCGCCGCGAGGCGGCCGGTCAAGCCGTCAGTGGCCCAGGCCGTTCCAGTGGTCGAGGCCGTCCCAGGGCCCCAGGGGCGCACGGCCCGGGGGGCCGGACGTCCCTGAGCAGCACGCCGAGGGCCACCGCCGCGAGGCGCGCACGGCTCCGAGGAGGCCATACGCCACAGGCCTCGGTCCGCATCCGCCCGACCACCGGCAATCGTGTCGTCCTCCTCTTCGCAAAGCCGTGACGGTCTCGCAAAGCCGTGACGGTCTCGCATCGCCGTGACGGTCTCGCAGAGCCGTGACGGTCTCGCAGAGACGTGACCGCCGTGGGCCGACACGACGTCCTTTCGCAGACGAGGGCTTTGCGGTTCCCTTGGACACAGGTCTGCCCGCAGGTCGCCGATCGGAAGGTCTTGCTTGCGTTGTAACCTCGAGGCGGGCGGGCCGCGGCGGACCGCGGCCGGCCGCGGCAGGTCGCGGCCGACCGCCGGTGAGCGAGGAGGAGCGCGGATTGACCAAGCAGGCGAACCCGCCGCCGCCGGGTGACAAGCCGACCCCGACCGCCCCGCCTCCTCCTCCACCTTGGCGCCATTGGCTCTGGCTGATCGCGCTCATCCTGTTCATCGGGCTGTTCCTCGTGCTCCCCTCCACGCGAGCGACGCCGTCAGTGACACTGACCTACAGCAACTTCCTGAAGGACGTGTCGGCGAAGCAGGTACGCACGATCACGATCAAGTCCAATGGCACGGCCTCGGGCGTCTTGAAGAACGGCAAGCACTACACGACCGTGATCCCGGTCGCGCTTGCAGGGAGCACGGCGCTCACCGAGCTCGAGAAGAACGGCGTCGCGATCACGGCGACAGCTTCCTCCACCTCCTTCGGCGACGAGGTGCTGACGTGGGTCATCCTGCTCCTACCTTTCGTCATCATCGGCTGGCTGTGGATGCGGCTGTCCCGCGGGGGAGGCGTCTCCGGGCTGCAGGGAGCGATGGGGGTCGGAAGGTCCAGGGCGAAGGTGTTCGACGCGGACCGGCCGTCCACCACGTTCGCAGACGTCGCAGGCTACGACGGCGCCAAGCGCGAGATCGCCGAGGTCGTGGACTTCCTGAGGAGCCCTGATCGCTACCGGCGCGCCGGCGCGGTCGCGCCCCGCGGAGTGCTCATGGTGGGCCCGCCGGGGACCGGCAAGACCCTTCTCGCGCGGGCGGTCGCGGGAGAGGCCTCGGTACCGTTCTTCTCCGTGACCGGATCGAGCTTCGTGGAGATGTTCGTCGGGGTCGGAGCCGCGCGCGTGCGCGATCTCTTCGCCGAGGCGCGCAAGCGGGCTCCGGCGATCATCTTCGTCGACGAGGTCGACGCGATCGGCCAGCGCCGTAGCGGCGCGGGAACGATCGTCTCGAACGACGAGCGCGAGCAGACGCTGAACCAGCTCTTGGCGGAGATGGACGGGTTCGACCCCTCCGAGGGCATCGTGGTGCTCGCTGCGACCAACCGGCCCGAGATCCTTGATCCCGCGCTGCTGCGTCCCGGCCGGTTCGACCGGCAGGTCACCATCCCGCTTCCCACGCTGACCGAACGGGTCGAGATCCTCAGGGTTCATGCGCGGGACAAGCGGTTGGGCCCGAGCGTCGACCTGGAGGTCATCGCGCGCGGGACCCCGGGGTTCTCGGGCGCGGACCTCGCGAACCTCGTCAACGAGGCAGCGATCGTCGCGGTGCGCCACAACCGGGATGTGCTCCAGGCGACGGACTTCGACGAAGCGCGTGACCGGCTGATCCTCGGTCGCAGAGAGGGGTCGAACGTGCTGCTCCCCGAGGAGAAGCACTCAGTCGCGGTGCACGAAGCGGGCCACGCGCTCGTCGCCGCGTTCTGTCCGAAGGCCGACCCGGTCGCCAAGGTCACGATCCTTCCGGCGGGTCAGGCGCTTGGAGTCACCGAGCAGCTGCCATTCGTCGAGCGCCATCTCTACGGCGAGGACTACCTGAACGACCTGCTCACCGTCCGGCTCGGCGGGCGTGCGGCCGAGCTCGTCGAATTGGGCCAAGGGTCGACGGGCGCGGCCAATGATCTCGCGTCGGCGACCGAGCTCGCGACCAAGATGGTGCGGGAGTTCGGGCTTTCCAAGGAGCTTGGGCCCGTGGGCTATCCGGAAGGAGGCTCGGCGTTCCTGGGTGGTGGTGGGCCTGCGCTGACGAGTCGTCCGTTCGCCGAGGAGACGCAGGCCAAGATCGACGAGGCGGTGTCGTCACTCCTCGCCGCGGCAGAGAAGCGTGCGATCGATATCCTCACTCAGCACCACGCGCAGCTCGTGGAGCTCGCGAATCTCCTGATCGCCAACGAGACGGTGGACGGGTCCGAGGTCTACCGGATCGCGGGGGTTTCGCAGCCGTCGTCCATGCCCGAGGCTGAGCGCGGGTTGGAGCCGGTCAAGGTGCGGGTCGCAGGAAGGGCGGGTCCGCCGCCCGGCGGGTCCGCCGCCCTCCAGGTGGCCATCGATGGCGGCTTGTCCGATGCGGGCCCCGACTAGCGGGGCAGCGCCCGAGTACCGGTGCCGGAACTGGCGCAGGGACTAGCGCGGACTCGCGCGACGACCAAGGCCGATCTATCCGTGAGAGCCGCCGCGCGTTCCTGCAGGATCCCGGCGCGGCGGCCCCGCTGCTGAAGTGTCGAGAGAGGTCCGATTGCTCCCGGTGCCGAGACGTTGGTCGGACCTCAGCCCTACATGGATGAGCGCCGCGCTCGGCCGTCGGTACCCGGGCATCGTGGTGCGCGACGTGCGGATCGACTACGTCGAGCACGGCACCAACAGCGCGGCGCGCGTCGCTCTCTCGTTCGCCGGCGGGCCGGGCCCGTCGTCGGTGTTCGTGAAGGGGCCGGGTCGCCCGTCGCACCGCATGGCGTTGCTCGTCCTCGGCGCGCTTTGGACCGAAGCTCTGCTGGCGGACGCCGGCGTGACCTTTCCTCTTCACCACCCGGTTTTCTACGGAGGAGGTGTCGACCGCTCCCGGGCCGCGTGCGTAGTGGTAGCCGAAGACGTGGCCGCCTCGGGCGGCCAGCCGCACGACGGGCTGGCACCTCTCTCGCTGGACGCGGTCCGCTCAGGGCTACAGGGCCTCGCCGCGTTGCACGCGGCGCACTGGGATCGCCCGCTTCCGGCGTCTCTCGCTCATCTGTGCGTGTGGCGCCTCGGTCCTGTGTGGGGAACGGTCTCGACCGCCAGCCTTGCGCGGGGCCTGCGACGGGCAGAGGAAGTCGCGGGGGAGCCTCTGTCACTGCCGCGGGGGATCGGGGCTCGCATGCTCAGCGGGCAGTTCCGGCGCAGCGCGGCGATTGCGGCGACGAGACCCCGCACGGTGCTCCATGGCGACCCGCACCCCGGCAACACCTACGCGACGGCGAGCCGGCAGACCGGATTTTTCGACTGGCAGCTCGCGCGTGTGGGCCATTGGTCCCACGACGTGGGCTATTTCCTCGTCGGCTCGCTCGACGTGGAGGTCCGCCGTCGCCACGAGCGGGAGCTTCTTGCAACGTACCTCGAGGCGCTGGCGATGGCCGGCGTCGGCGCGCCGTCGTTCGCCAGGGCGTGGGACCGGTACCGGGGTACGCCGGCTTTCGGCCTCGCGACGTGGTTGCACACGCTGTCGTTCGGCACGTTGCAACGCGACGAAGTGTGTGCCGCGGCGATCAGGCGTTTCGCCACCGCCTACGACGACCTCGGGACGGCACGAGCCGACGTCGCGACGGGCTGACCGTTGGCGCGAGCCGACGTCGCGACGGGCTGACCGTTGGCGCGAGGGCATGTCGGCGGGGCACGATGGCTCCCCATGGATGATGTTGGCTCACGACGGATGCTGATCTGATGGAGCCCGAAGACCTGGACCGCGACCCGATGCTCCAGCTCGGCGAATGGCTCGAGGCGGCACGCGCCGCGGGTGAGCCGATGCCCGAGGCCATGTGCGTCGCGACGTCGAGCCGTGACGGAGAGCCGTCGGCACGCTACGTGCTCCTTCGCGGTCGTGACCAAGGGGTCGTGTTCTTCACCGACTACGGGAGCGCCAAGGCGAAGGACCTCGAAGACAATCCGCGTGCGGCGGCCGTCTTGCGCTGGCAGCTTCCGGTCCACCGTCAGGTGCGTCTCAGCGGCACGGTCGCAAAGACGACCGCCGAGGAGTCCGATCGGTACTGGTCGACGCGCCCGGCCGCGTCGCGGAGGAGCGCGGTCGCCTCGTACCAGAGCACGGTGATCGAGAGCAGGCACGACCTCGAGGCGGCGGTTGCCGCCCTCGACGACATCGTGCCGGCGCGGCCGGAGCGTTGGGGCGGCTACCGGATCCTTCCCTCGACGTTCGAGTTCTGGGAAGAGGGGGCGGACCGACTGCACGACCGTCTCAGGTATCGACGTGAGCCGGACGGTTGGAGGGTCGACCGGCTGTCCCCATGACATGACCCAACCTCGCCGGCAGGACCCGACCTCGCCGGCAGGACCCGACCTCGCCGGCAGGACCCGACCTTGCCGGCAGGACCCGACCTCGCCGGCAGGACCCGACCTCGCCGGCGGCTTGCCGACCCGACGCCCCCGGGCGCCGACCCGTGAAGCCCTTGCCGACCCCCGTGACGCCCTTGCCGACCCGACCCGACGCCCCCGGGCGCCGACCCCCGTGACGCCCCCGTGGCAGAGGATGGTTCGCTCAGCTGCGGATCCGAGGTGTCTGGAAACGGGCCACCGAGAACC
>JAJYYT010000192.1 GCA_021800645.1 Actinomycetes bacterium | reverse complement strand
CGTTCGCGTGGAGCTTCACCTCGCTGTTCGTCTTCCGCCTCGTGGTCGGCTACGGGGTGGGGGGCGACTACGCCACCTCGGCCGTGATCACCTCGGAGTACGCGAGCAGGCGCTCTCGCGGGCGACTCGTCGGCTCGGTGTTCGCAATGCAGGGCCTCGGGCTCTTGGCCGGCCCCGCCATCGCCTCGATCTTCCTCGGCGCGGGGGTGCCCACGGGCGTCGCCTGGCGGCTCATGCTCGGCCTCGGCGCCGTCCCTGCCGCCTCGGTCGTCTACCTGCGACGCAGGATCCGAGAGTCGCCTCGCTACACCCTGAGCGTGAAGGGCGACGTGGCGGCCACGGCGACCACCGTGGCCTGGGTGACCGGTACGCAGCCCGCGCTCGGGGGAAACCGGGGAGACGGCGCGAGCGCAGCGGGCGCCACGAGCCTGGCGCTCGTCAACGGGAACGGGAATGGGAAGGGCGGCGGCGTGCGGGCTCGGCTCACCTCGAAGCCCTTCCTCCTGCGCCTTGTCGGGACCGCAGGGAGCTGGTTCTTGATGGACATCGCCTTCTACGGCAACTCGGTCTCGAGCCCGCTCATCTTGAAGCTGCTCCAGCCCAAGGGCACCCTGCTCGACCACACGCTGATCTCCCTCGCCATCTTCGCCGCTGCGGCCTTCCCCGGCTACTGGCTGGCCGTGTACCTGATGGACCGCATCGGGAGGAAGCGCATCCAGTGGCAGGGCTTCGCCGTGATGACCGCCGCCTTCGCCCTCATCTGGCTGCTCCCCGACGGGGCGAGCGCGGTGGGCGTCTTCCTCCCGCTGTTCGCCATCAGCTACTTCTTCATCGAGTTCGGTCCCAACCAGACGACCTTCGTGTACCCCTCGGAGATCTTCCCGACCTCGGTGAGGGGGACTGCGGACGGGATCTCGGCTGCAGCGGGCAAGCTCGGGGCGTTCCTCGGCGCCCTGCTCGTCCCGCACCTGCTGGCCGCGGTCGGCATCAGCGGCGTCATGGGCGTGATGGCCGGCGTGTCGGCCGTCGGGATCGTCCTCACCCTCGTGGCGTTGCCCGAGCCCAAGGGCCAGACCCTCGAGCTCGCCTCCGCAGAGATCCGGCCCGACCCGGACCTCTCGCCGGGCGCAGGACGGTCGCAGACCGTGCAGCACGTCGGTCCCCTCAGTTGAGACGGCACGAGAGCGCGTGGAGCCGGGACTGGCATGCCGCCTGCCGGCGTGGACTCACCGGACTGCCGGAGTGCGCGCCTGCGAGCGCTCAGGACGACGACAGCGGGGTGAACGGTGGGCCAGATCCCGTGTCGCACCGCTCCGATGTCCGGACCTCGGAGCCACAGCCACCGGGCTTGGTCGCGACGCCCAGGTAGAGGTACCCGAAGGGCTGCAGGGCGCGGGGGCCGCCCATCTGCTCGAAGCGGAGCTCGCGAAGCAGGAAGCCGGCTTCTCGCACGAGCCGGTCGATCGGGCGGTCGAGCTGGCAGCCCCCTCCCAGACGCCGCTGCAGCGGGTTGAGCCGGCGCTGCCAGCGGGCCACGCCAGCCACAGGCGACAGCCCGTGCTCCAGGAAATGGAAGGTCCCCCCAGGCTCGAGGACGCGCAGCAGCTCCTCGAGGGTCCGGGAAGGGCTCGGGACCGTGCACAGCGTGAAGGTGGACACCGCGCAAGCCACCGACGAGCTCTCCAGGGCCAGCTCCTGGGCGTCGAGACCGACGAGCTCGACCGGCACCCGCCGGGAGCTGATCCGCCGGGCAGCCAACCGGAGCGCCACCTTCGACGGCTCGACCGCAAGGACCTTCGTCACGGCAGGGGGATAGCTCGCGAGGTTCAGCCCGGAGCCGAAGCCCACTTCGACCACCTCGCCGAAGGCACCCGCCAGCGCCTCTTGCCGAAGGCGGCGCACCTCGACCGTGTCGAGCAGAAGGTCCGTCGCCCGCGGGACGACCTGGTTCCTCCACATGCCCATACCACATCCTCGCGGCCGCGGCTCCCCGGGGCGTGCCGAGCGCACGGCGTGCTCGTTCCTGGCGCCGGCCCGCTCACGCTCGCCTTACTGGCCAGGGCTGCGCCCCTTCAGCTCTTCCAGCTCGGCTCTCACCGAAGCCACCTCGTCTTCCAGGTCCCCGAGGTACTCCTCGAGGTCCTCGACGCGCGCGCGTCGCCGGCGAGCTCCGCGCGCCCCCGGCGCGATCCCGCGTCCATAGCCGTAGCCGAGCTCGGGTCCGTAGCCGTGCGCCCAGTGGTGGCAATGTCCGTGTCCGTAGCAGCAGCTCATCTCGTGACCTCCTTGCGGGGCTCGTCAGGCCTCCTCGGACGACGATGGGGCACACGGGGCCGCCGTGCGTAGAGGCGAACGTCCTGCAGGGCGCGAGGATGGACCCTTCGATGCTGCGTGGTGGGCGAGCTGCTGCGCGTGGAGGGAGAGGGAAAGGAGAGGCGGTGGCCGAGCCGCAAGGCAGCGAGGCGCAAGGCAGCGAGCCGGAAGCGAAGGAGACGGGAGGCAGCGAGCCGGAACGGAAGAACCGCGTGCGTCTGGAGCTCGAAGAGGGCTACCGGTTCCGTGCCGGCTTCGGCGGCGGGCGCCACGAGCTGGTCATGGACGAGCCGCCTCCACTGGGCGAGGGCTCGGGACCCAACGCGTCGTCGGTGCTGGGCGCGGCGGTCGGCCACTGCCTGAGCGCGAGCCTCCTGTACTGCCTCCGAAAGGCCCACGTGGACGTGCAGGGCATGGCAGCCGACATCGAGGTGACGCTCGCCCGCAACGATCGCGGCCGTCTGCGCGTCGATGCCGTCCGCGTGCAGCTGCACCCACAGCTCGCGCCCGGCACAGAGGGTCGAGTCAGACGCTGCCTCGAGCTGTTCGAGGACTTCTGCGTGGTGACCGAGGCGGTTCGCGAGGGCATCCGTGTGGACGTCGACGTGGACGCCAGCCCGGCCAGATGACCTTCGGCCCTACCGGCTCGTGACCTTCTGCGACGGATGGTGAACTGTGGTCCGTGCCTCCACGAGCAACGGTGCCGGCTGTCGGCGGCGGCTGCGCGTCGGACGCGCGGTGGCTCGCAGGCGGGGTGCCTCCGTGCCAGCGGTGGCCGCGCTGGTCGCGCTGACGGCGTCGGCCGCGTTGACGGCGCTCGCGCTGCTGGCGCTCGCGCTGCTGGCGCCGAGCGCGTCGGGAGCGCCCTCGTCGCCGGCGTCGGATCGCCCCGTGTCGGTCGTCGCGGGAGAGAACACCTGGGGCAGCGTCGCCGCGCAGATCGGTGGGCGCGACGCCCGTGTCACCTCCATTCTCACCAGCCCCACCGCCGACCCCCACCTCTACGAGGCCACAGCCGCCGACGCTGCCAAGGTCGCACAAGCCCAGCTCGTGATCGTGAACGGCGCCGACTACGACTACTGGCTCACACAGCTCGTGACGGCGACGAGCCACCCGGGTCGCAGGGTGGTGAAGGTCTCACGCGTCCTGCACCTGACCGGGGCGACAGTCAACCCGCACTTCTGGTACGACGTGCCGAAGATCCCGAAAGTGGCGGCCGCCATCGAGGCGGCCCTCGCGCGCGTGGCCCCACGTGACAGGTCGGTGTTCGCCGCGAACCTGGCTGCCTTCGACCGCTCCCTTCGCCCTCTCGACGCCGTCGTCGCCGAGATCCGGTCCCGCCATCGCGACGCGCCGGTCGCCTACACCGAACCGGTGCCCGGCTACCTGATCGAGGCGGCCGGGCTCGACAACGAGACCCCGCAGGGGTTCGCGATGGCGATCGAGGACGGCACAGAGCCGAGCCCGGCGGCCACGCTCGCGATGGACCAGCTCCTCACGCGCCACAAGGTACGGGCCCTCCTCTACAACGTCCAGACCGTGAGCTCGGTCACCACAGGCGTCCGCGCGCTCGCGCGCAGGAACGGCATCCCGGTCGTGGCAGTCGCCGAGACGTTGCAGCCCCAGTACCGCACCTTGCAGGCCATGCTGCTCGCCGACGCGAAGTCGCTCCTCCGTGCGCTCGGGAGCTGAGCACGCCGGTCGGCCCGGCATGGCCGTCGCGCTGCGCGACGCGACGCTGCGGTTCGGGCACCACCCGGTCTGGCAGGGTCTGGACCTCGACGTCGCCCCCGGCGAGTGGCTGGCGGTGCTGGGCCCGAACGGCGCGGGCAAGACCACCCTGCTGCGAGTCCTCCTCGGGCTCCTTCCTCTCAGCTCGGGCACCGTCGAGCTGGACGGCCGGGCGCCCCGCCGGGGCAGCGCCGAGGTCGGCTACGTCGCCCAGCAGCGGGTGTTCGAGCGGGACCTTCCGCTCCGGGGCCGGGATCTCGTCCAGCTCGGCATCGACGGCCACCGCCACGGCCTCCCGCGCACCCGGGGACGCCAGGTCGACGCGGCGATCGCGGCCGTCGGCGCCGAGGCCTACGCCACAGCGCCCATCGGGCTGCTCTCGGGCGGTGAGCAACAGCGCCTGCGTATCGCCCAGGCCCTCGTCGGTGCACCGCGCCTCTTGCTCTGCGACGAGCCGCTGCTCTCCTTGGACCCGTCCTCCCAGCACGCCGTCGTCGATCTCATCGACCGCTACCGTGTCGAGCACCAGACGACCGTCGTCCTGGTGACCCACGAGATCAACCCGGTGGCCGGCGTGGTCGACCGCGTCCTGTACGTGGCGGGCGGTCGGTGGGCGGCCGGACCCCCCGAGCAGGTGATGACGACCGCGACCTTGAGCCGGCTCTTCGGCGCCCACATCGACGTCATCCGAGTGCACGGCCGCGTGGTCGTGGTCGGCGGCGAGACAGATCCCCATCACCACCATCTCGGTCACCCAGACCACGAATTGGGCCACGACCACGACCACGACCACGAATTGGGGCCAGACCGCGAGTTGGGCCACGACCACCACCACGTGGACCACCACGACCTCCACGACCAGACCGATCACCACGACCAGACCGACCT
>JAJYYT010000191.1 GCA_021800645.1 Actinomycetes bacterium | reverse complement strand
ATCGAGCGGAGGGCCGAGGAGAAGGGCATGCCGACCTTGGGATTGATCTGCACCTGGGTGATGCCGTCGATCTGGTACTCGACCGGGTCCTCCACGGTCACGACCGACTTCTCCGCCGACGTGACCTCTTGGAGCGTCGCGTACAACGTGGTCGTCTTGCCGGCGCCGGTCGGACCGGTGACGAGGATGACCCCGTAGGGCTGGTGGTAGGCCTGCGCGTACCGCTGCAGGGTGTCCGGGAAGAACCCGAGCTCGGAGAGCTGGCGGATGCTCGCCGACTTGTCGAGCAGCCGCATGACGCAGGACTCGCCGTAGAGGGTCGGCAGGACTGCAAGGCGCAGGTCGATCTGCCGGTCGCGCACCGAGACCGAGACGCGTCCTTCTTGGGGGATCCGGTGCTCGGTGATGTCCATATCCCCCAGCACCTTCAGCCGGCTGATGACAGCAGCATGGATCGCTGGCGATGCCGAGCCGGCGTCGTGCATGACCCCGTCGATCCGGAATCGGACCCGCAGCCGCTTCGGTGTCGGCTCGATGTGGATGTCGGACGCCCGATCGTTGAGGGCCTGGAGGATCAAGAGGTTGACGTAGCGGATGATCGGCGCGTCCTCGACGACCGCTTGGAGGCTCTCGAGCTCGAACGCGCCTGCATCGGGCGCGGCGCGTCCTGCGGCATGCTGGGCCGCCTCCTGGACATCGGCGCCGGGCTCTTGGAGGCGTCGGGTGTAGAGCTCGATCTGGGCGCGGGTGGCCACGACCGGTCGGAAGTTGCGCCCGAGGATGCTCCGCAGGTCGTCGAGCGCGAAGACGTCCGTGGGATCGGCCATCGCGACCACCAGCACGTTGCCGTCGAACCCGATTGGCAGGACCGTATGGCGACGAGCGACGGACGCGGGGACCAGTGCGGCCGCCTCGGGGTCGGGCTCGGTCGTCGCGAGGTCGACGAAGGGCAAGCCGACCTCGCCGGCCATGGCTTCGACGAGGTCGTCCTCGGCGACCAGCCGCTCCCTCAGCAAGAAGCGGGGAAGGGACTCTCCGGACGCGTCGTGGTCGCGCACCGCTCGGGCCATGTTGTCGACGCTGACCTTGCCGCTGGCGACCAGGGTGCGCGCCAAGGCGGGCCAGCTCGGGTCACCGTCCGACCCGGCGGCGGCACCCTCGAGGGTGCCGCCGACCAGGTCGACGGCGTCGGCCGCCGCACCGCCGGGGGAGCCTGAGCCGGGCAGCGGTGGGGGCGGTGACGATCCTGTCGGCGTGCTCGTCGTGCTCGGCGTGCTCGTCGTGAACACCACCGCTTCCAGGTCCATGGGCTCTGTGCTCGCCACGGCCGCGGAGCCGTTCATCGGGAGCACCGGCGGGAGTTGAAGGAGCGGTGGCTCGGGCGCTGCCACCTCGGCGGTGCCCGCCTCGGGCGGTGCCGCCTCGGTGGCGGCCGGCTCGGGCGGTGCCACCTCGGCGGAAAGTGGCTCGGGCGGTGCCGCCTCGGAGGGGTGCGCGACCGTGGCCGCGCCGGGCGCTCTTGCAAGCGGCTCATCCTTTCTCGGGGCTCCGGCCTCGAGCCGCAGGTCCGCGTCGAGGGCGGCATCCCAAGTGGGAGGTGCGGCGTCCGCCGCCGCCATCGGGCCTGCACCGGGCTCGGAGGACCCGGTCCACAGCCCGCTCCGGCGGGCCGCGCGCTCCCAGTGCCCGGGGTACTGGCCACGGCGACGCCCATGACGGGCGGCCCCGTCGCCGTAGAGCTGCGCCTGTGCCGCGGTGATCTGCGCCGACGGCGCCACGACGGCGACGACCTCTCCTCGCGTCGCCGCACGCAAGGCGTCGAGGGTGAGCTGGTCGGCGGGCGAGGACACGGCGACGACCGTCACGTTGCCTCTGCGCTCGATCGGCACCGCGCGCTCTCGGCGCGCCACCTCCTCGGGAAGCAGCGCGGCCGCCCCGGGGGCGAACCCCGTACGCGAGAGGTCGACGTAGCAGAACCCCAGCTGCTCCGTGAGCTCCCCGACCGATTCTGCGGCTTCCCCTGTCATCCCCTGTCCCCTGGCCGAGCCGAGCGGAACGACCGGCGGACAGACCCGAACCAGAAGACGACAGCGCCACGAGGCACCGTGGCAGCCCACGTGTGCGTCGCCGCTCCCCTAGCTCCCCATCCCCACGGCCGCTTCGCGAGCGAAGTGCCGACGTCAGCATACCCCCGTTCTCCCCTGCGCGAAAGTGGGGGCCCTCGAGACCCGGTCCGCTCGATCCGAGCAACGGACCCAGCGGTCCCGTGACGACCCGTGCCCTGGCACTACAGTCCCGCCCCGGTGGGGTCCACCGAGGCATCTCAGGTCACGGCAATCCTCGCGAGCGGTGTCACCGGGCTCGTGGTGGGGTCCTTCTTGAACGTCGTCGCCTACCGGCTCCCTCGCTCGATGTCGGTGGTCGAACCCCCGTCGCACTGCCCGTCGTGCGACGCCCAGCTCACCGTCGTCGATCTGGTCCCCGTGCTGTCGTGGCTGTGGCTGCGCGGGCGGTGCCGGCACTGCGGCGCGCACATCTCCTGGCGCTACCCGGTGGTCGAGCTCGCCACCGGGGTCCTGTGCGCCGCCGCGGCGGCGTCTCTCGGGTCGGTCTTGCCACTCCCGTCGATCGCGGTGGTGCTCGTCTGCGCCCTCGGTGCGTCGATCACCGACGCGGACGACGCGACGGTGCCCGGCGCCTTCGCGGTCGTGGGCGCGCTCGCCGCCGTCTCGCTCGTGCCGATCGCGCTGATCGGCGGGCACGCGGACCGGCTGGCATGGGCAGGGCTCGGCGCGCTGCTCGCGTCGCTGGGAGGGCTCGTCGGGGATCGCGCGGGCGAGGCACGACGCTGGGTCAGGATCGCCCTCCTCGCATGCCTCGCATGGACGGCTGGGTGGCTCTGGCCCGGAGGAGGCGCGTTCGTCGCCGCGTGGATCGTCGTGGCGACCGCGGCGACCGGCCTCGGCACGGTGCGCCGGGCACCCTTTGCGATGCTCGCGGCCGGATCGGTCGTCGCAGTGTTCGCCTCGGCGCTGATCAACAGGCCTTAGAAGGCCTTAGAGGCTACGTCCCTGCGGGCACCTCGGTCCCGGGCACCTCGGTCACCGGCATCCCGGACCCCGTCTGCACCAGGCCGCGCCGCTCGAGCGTGACGCGCAGATCGTGCGGGTTCGTCGCCATCTCCAGCGCTTCCGCCAGGGTGATGGCGCCGGCTTCGAAGTGGCCGGCCAGGCTCTGGTCGAAGCTCTGCATGCCGTAGTAGGCGCCGTCGGCGATGATGTCGGCGATGTCGCTCGTGTGCTGGACGTCCTCGATGCACTGGCGAATCCGCCCGTTCACGACCATGAGCTCCACGGCCGGCACCCGGCCGCTCCCATCGGCCCGACGGACGAGGCGCTGCGCGATCGTGCCGCGCAGCGCCCCCGCGAGCGACGTGCGGATCTGCTGCTGCTGGTGCGGCGGGAAGAAGTCGACGATGCGCGTGATCGTCTCGGTGGCATCGATCGTGTGGAGCGTCGAGAGGACGAGGTGGCCGGTCTCTGCCGCGGTGAGCGCCGCGGACGTGGTCTCGATGTCGCGCATCTCACCGACCAAGATGACGTCGGGATCCTGGCGGAGGACGACGCGCATCGCTGCGGGGAACGAGTCCGTGTCGAAGCCGACCTCGCGCTGGCTGATCGAGGCGAGGACGTCGGAATGGAGGTACTCGATCGGGTCCTCGATCGTGATGATGTGGCACGAGCGGGTCCGGTTGATGTGGTCGATCATCGCGGCGAGCGTCGTGGTCTTCCCCGACCCGGTCGGTCCGGTAACGAGGATGAGGCCCCGCTGCGCCTCTGCGAGCTTCGCGACGGCGGGAGGCAGCCCGAGGTCCTCGGTCGATTCGGGGTTGCCACGCACCCGGCGGAAGGCGAGCGCCACCGAGCTGCGCTGGTAGTAGGCGTTCACCCGAAAGCGGCCGAGCCCCGAGACCGAGTACGCGAAGTCCGCCTCACGATGACGGTCGAAGTGCGCGGCGACCCCTGGGGGCATGATCTCCCGTGCGATGGCTGCGGTGTCGGCGTGGGTGCACTTCGCCTCGCTCGCCATCTGGCGCAGCTCCCCGTCGATGCGGACCCGGGGCGACACGCCGGCCTTCAGGTGAAGGTCGGAGCCCTCCCACTGGCTGAGCAAGCTCAAGAGGCGGTCCAGGTCGCGCCGGTCCACGCCGGCAGATCCTACTCAGCGCCCGCCGCAAGGCCGGCGACGCTCGAAGACGGCACGGAACAGGGCCGGCGACGCTCGAAGACGGCACGGAACAGGGCCGGCGACGCTCGAAGACGGCACGGAACAAGGCCGGCGACGCTCGAAGACGGCACGGAACAAGGCCGCGACGATCAGCCGAGCGCCGCGCTCCGGAGCTCGTCGAGGGAGAGCTCGGCGGTCGCCTCGCCGCCGCACTGCGGGCAGTGGTCGACGTGGCGCCACGAGCGCAAAAGGCGCGTCCCCTCAGGGTTCAACAGCACCACAAACGACTCCGACAGCGAGTCCAGTTCCAGGCCGTAATACGGCCGCCAGGCAGTCGAAGCCTGGCGGGGGTCCAGGTCGAGGCCCTTCAGGATCCGGCGAAAACGCATGCGCTCGGTGTCGAAGAGCCACGTGCTGTGGCAGGACTCCAACACCAATGGCCGCTCAGATGTGGGTCGAATCACGACATCATCTTGCCCACAACCCATGAGGATAAGCTATGACGTCGATTGCAGTTGGGTGACGAAGGCCCGAGGCGGCGGAGCGCGCGGCCGCCGTCTGCCCCGTGACCACGGTTTCTCCAGCTCAACGGGGGTTTCCACGCAGGCGACCCGAAACCGGGGCGCCTGGTGGGTGCCCTCGACGCGCGACCCTCGACGCGCGACCCTCGACGCCCGGCCTAAGAGCGGGCCGGCGTCGTGCTTGCGGCC
>JAJYYT010000190.1 GCA_021800645.1 Actinomycetes bacterium | reverse complement strand
GGATGTTCCCCATCCCTTCGACCGCGGAGCGCCAGCCGTGACGAACCCGAGTGAGGCGGCCGAACGGCCCGGCATGAAGCCGCGCAGCTACGAGGTGACCGAGGGCCCCACGCGGGCCCCGGCACGGGCGATGCTCCGGGCGGTCGGGATGACCGACGAGGACTGGGACAAGCCGCAAGTCGGCGTGGCGTCGAGCTGGAACGAGGTCACGCCCTGCAACGTCCCTCTCGACCGTCTCGCCAAGCGGGCGAAGGACGGGGTGCGTGCGGCCGGAGGCTTCCCGTTCGAGTTCGTGACGATCGCGGTCTCCGACGGGATCTCGATGGGCCACGAAGGGATGCGTGCCTCTCTGGTGAGCCGCGAGGTGATCTGCGACTCGATCGAGACGATGATGCACGCCGAGCGGTTCGACGCGCTCGTGACCTTCGCCGGTTGCGACAAGTCGCTGCCGGGGATGCTCATGGCGGCCGCGCGCGTGAACCTTCCGAGCGTCTTCTTCTACGGCGGGACGATCCTCCCCGGGCACATCGACGACCACGTGCTCGACGTGGTGAGCGTCTTCGAGGCGGTCGGCGCCCACGCGGTGGACGCGTTGAGCGACGAGGAGCTCGCGCTGATCGAACGCCACGCCTGCCC
Organism: Actinomycetes bacterium; assembly: GCA_021800645.1. The sequence goes on along the minus strand of JAJYYT010000190.1, from coordinate 4,324 downwards.
GACCGAAGGGTCGTGCGCGGGCATGTTCACCGCGAACACGATGGCGTCGGCCGCAGAAGCCCTCGGGATGTCCCTTCCGCAGAGCGCGTCGGTGCCCGCCGTCGACGCCCGGCGCGACGAGCTCGCCTACGAGTCGGGCCGCGCGGTCGTCGCGCTGTTGGAGGCCGGGATCCGGCCGCGCCAGATCATGACCAAGGACGCCTTCGAGAACGCGATCGCGGTGGTCATGGCGCTCGGCGGGTCCACCAACGCGGTCCTCCACCTCATGGCGATCGCCCACGAGGCGCGCGTGGACCTCGCGCTCGATGACTTCAACCGCGTGGCGGCGCGGGTCCCGCACCTCGCCGACACGAAGCCGCACGGCAGGTTCCACATGGTCGACGTCGACCGGGTCGGAGGTGTGCCGACCGTGATGCAAGAGCTCCTCGAGGCGGGGCTCCTCCACGGGGACTGCTTGACGGTGACCGGCAGGACCGTGGCCGAGAACCTCGCCGAGATCGGCCCGCCTGCTCCCGACGGCACCGTGGTACGACCGCTCACCGATCCGATCCATCCCGAGGGAGGCATCGCCGTCCTCGCGGGATCGCTCGCGCCCAAGGGCGCCGTCGTGAAGGTGGCAGGTATCGACCAGACGACCTTCGAGGGGCGTGCCAGGGTCTTCGACGGCGAGCAGGCGGCCCTCGACGCGATCCTCGCGGGCGCGATCGAGCCGGGGACCGTCGTGGTCATCCGCTACGAGGGACCCAAGGGCGGGCCGGGGATGCGCGAGATGCTGGCGGTCACCGGGGCCATGAAGGGCGCGGGGCGGGGCAGCGACTGCGCGCTCGTCACCGACGGCCGCTTCTCGGGGGGCACGCACGGGCTGTGCATTGGCCACGTCGCCCCCGAAGCCGTGGACGGCGGCCCGATCGCGTTGGTGCACGACGGCGACCGGATCCGCATCGACGTCGACGCGCACCGCGTGGACCTCCTCGTCGGCACAGCGGAGCTGTCACGCCGGCGCGAGGTCCTGAAGCCGTTCCCTCCGCGGTACACCTCGGGCGTTCTCGCCAAGTACGCCAGGCTCGTGACCGGGGCCGACCGGGGAGCGGTGACCGAGCCGTAGCGCAGGGCGGCTGGCGCCGGCTCGACACCTGTGCCATGATCTGGAGGTCATGTCCTCGATCGGTACCCTCTCGACCGCCGCCAACGTCACGCTGGTACTGATCCTCTAGGCGCGCGGCCCTCCAACCGCGCGCCGACCGACCTCCCTGCGGGGAGGTCGTTGCGTTTTCCGGAGACCTCGGCCCCCGGACCCCAGCAGCACCCGAAGCACGAGCACGACGAAGCCACGACCACCCGAAGCACGAGCACCCGAAGCACCACGCAGCTGAAGCACCACGAAGCAGAAGCCTCCGAAGCAGAAAGCCGAAGACGAATGCAGCTCACCGGAGCACAAGCACTGATCAAGAGCCTCGAGATGGAGGGCGTGGAGGTGATGTTCGGCCTCCCGGGCGGGGCGATCCTGCCGGTGTACGACCCGATCCTCTCCTCGTCGATCCGCCACGTCCTCGTCCGCCACGAACAGGGCGCCGGGCACATGGCCGAGGGGTACGCGATGGCGACCGGGCGGCCGGGGGTGGCGATCGTGACGAGCGGGCCGGGCGCGACGAACGTCGTCACCGCGCTCTCGAACGCGTACATGGACTCGACTCCGCTCGTCGTGATCACCGGGCAGGTCCCGACCGCGGCGATCGGGACCGACGCCTTCCAGGAGTGCGACATCACCGGCGTGACGATGGGGATCACCAAGCACAACTGGCTGGTCACCTCCGCCCAGGACATCCCTGAGATCGTGGCCTCCGCGTTCCACCTCGCCACGACCGGCCGCCCGGGCCCCGTGCTCGTGGACGTCCCGAAGGACGTGTCCACCTCCCTCATGGAGTGGTACTGGCCCGACCGTCTCGACCTGCCGGGCTACCGCCTCCCGGGCCCGCCTGCCCGTGCGGACCTCGACGCCGCGGTCGCGCTGATGGCGTCCGCCCGCCGGCCCGTGATCTACGCGGGGGGCGGGATCCTGAAGGCCCGGGCGGCGGACGCGTTGCGGGCGCTCGCCGAGCAGACGGGCTTCCCCGTGGTGACGACGTTGATGGCGCGCGGGGCGTTCCCCGACTCCCACCCCCAGTGCCTCGGCATGCCGGGCATGCACGGCAATTACACGGCGGTCACCGCGATGCAGCGCTCCGACCTGCTCGTCGCGCTCGGCGCCCGCTTCGACGACCGCGTGACCGGACGCGTGGACGCGTTCGCCCCCGGGGCGAAGGTCGTCCACGTCGACATCGACCCGGCGGAGCTGCACAAGGTCCGCCGTGCGGACGTCGCGATCGCCGGCGACTGCAAGGTGGTGATCGAGGCGCTCGTGGAGGCCGCCGCGCCGGTGCTCGCAGGGGCCGACGCGGCGGCCCGCATCGGCGCCTGGTGGGACCAGCTCCGGCGCTGGCAGCGGGAGCTGCCGCTTCACTACGAGCGCCACGAGGGGCCGCCGATCAAGCCGCAGATGGTGATCGAGACGCTGCGCGACCTCGCGCCGGAGGGCACGATCGTCGTGTCCGGCGTCGGCCAGCACCAGATGTGGGCATCGCAGTACTGGCGCTTCGAGCGCCCCTACACCTGGATCAACTCAGGGGGCGCGGGCACGATGGGCTTCGCGGTGCCCGCCGCGATCGGGGCGAAGGTCGGCCGTCCCTCCCAGACCGTCTGGGCGATCGACGGCGACGGGTGCTTCCAGATGACCGCCCAGGAGCTCGTCACCGCAGCCGCCGAGCGCATCCCGATCAAGGTCGCGATCTTGAACAACGCGTACCTCGGCATGGTCCGACAGTGGCAGGAGATGTTCTACGGCGAGCGCTACTCCGAGGTGTACCTCTCGCCGGACCTCCCCGACTACGTGAAGTGGGCGGAGGCGATGGGCGCGCTGGGCCTTCGCGCCGAGACGCCCGACGAGGTGGCCCCGACGATCGAGAAGGCGAACGCGATCGACGACCGGCCCGTCGTGGTCGACTTCCGCACGGACGCCTTCGAGAAGGTCTTCCCGATGGTCCCGGCGGGCGCCTCCAACGACGACATCGTCGTCCACCCCGAGCACGCGGAGCAGGCGGGCGCCGAGCGGCTCGCGTGGGAGCGTCTGGAAGCGGAGCAGGACCGATGAGCGGAGGCGCTGCGCGCTCGGCGCGCCACCACATCCTGACGGTGCTCGTGGAGAACAAGGCGGGCGTGCTGGCCCGCGTCGCCGGGCTCTTCTCGCGCCGCGGCTACAACATCTACTCGCTCGCGGTCGCGCCGACCGACGATGACCGCTTCAGCCGCATCACCGTCGTGGTCGACGTGGAGTCCGCCCCGCTCGAGCAGGTCGTCCACCAGCTGGACAAGCTGGTCAACGTCGTGACGATCTCCGAGCTCGCCCCCGCGGACGCGGTCCAGAGGGAGCTCTTGCTCGCGACGGTGGCCGCCGCGCCCGCGGAGCGCTCACAGCTGATCGAGCTGGTGGGCGTGTTCGGCGGCGAGGTCGTCGACGTCGGCGCCGAGCGGCTCACCGTGATGCTGGCGGGCGCGCCGGACAAGCTGGACACCTTCGAGGGGCTGCTCTCCGCCTACGAGGTCGTCGACCTCCAGCGCACCGGCACGGTGGCGCTGCCGAGGATCGACGTCCCTGCGCCCTCGCGTCGCCGGCTCGTCGGGCTCGCCGCGCGGCAGGCTGGTTGACGCAGAATCCGAGATCCAGGCTCACAGCACGGAGACCGAGCACCGCACCCAGACCGAGCACAGCACCCAGACCGAGCACAGCACCCACACCGAGCCGAGCACAGCACGCACACCGACCCACGAGCAGAACCCGAGACACAGAGAGGAGCGCCGACCGATGGCGACCTTGTACTACGAGTCCGATGCCGACCCGGCACTGATCCACGGCCGCAGGGTCGCCGTGCTCGGCTACGGCTCCCAGGGCCATGCCCACGCGCGGAACCTCGCCGATTCCGGCGTCGACGTGCGCGTCGGCCTCCGGGAGGGCTCGGCCAGCCGCCGCAAGGCCGAGGAGGCGGGCCTGCGGGTGACCTCGGTCGCCCAGGCGGCGGCGGAGGCCGACGTCGTCATGGTGCTGCTGCCCGATACCGAGCAGAAGGCGGTCTACGACGCCGAGGTCGCGCCGCACCTCTCCAGCGGCGACTGCCTCATGTTCGCCCACGGCTTCAATATCCGCTTCGGCCAGATCGTCCCGCCGCCGGACGTCGATGTGGCCATGGTGGCCCCGAAGGGTCCGGGCCATCTCGTCCGGCGCACCTACACC
>JAJYYT010000189.1 GCA_021800645.1 Actinomycetes bacterium | reverse complement strand
CGCCGTGCCCGGCGACGGCCCGCCCTAGCATGGCTCCGCACTGCCGCTTCCGGGTCCCCCACCCGAGGAATGCGCCGGCGGGCGCAGATCTCGTGGCACTGATCAGCCGACCGGGAAGTGGGAGGAATCGGGCAGCGTCGCCGAGCCCGGGTCCTTCGGTCGGGACCAGTCCTGCAGGGGGGAGACGAGGATCGTGGTCAGCCAAGGGACCGAGCTCCTGGCGAGGCTCGTCCTCCTCGGAGCGACCGGCGGGCAGTCGGGCCGCCGGGACGGCGCGGCCGCCGGCACCCTGCTGACCTATCCGATCTTTGGACCGTCCTTGTACCTGCGTACGGAATGCTCCTGCCTGCGCCGATCGCCGTCCATCGCCGGGCGACGGCGAGGCGCCTAGAGGCGCAGAGGCCGGATCGGGGCGAAGACGGCCGCCGGGTCGCGCCACTCCTCGCGCGGGAGGACGTCGACGTACAGCTCGATCTCGTTGCCGTCCGGGTCGGAGATGTACAGCGAGTGCGTGACGGTGTGGTCGCTCGCGCCGTTGATCGGCACGCCATGTGCTGCGAGGTGCTCGAGGACCTCGCGCAGGTCGTCGTCGCTGTCGCCCACCTTCAGCCCGAAGTGGTAGAGGCCCAGTCTGCGGCCCTGCGGGACCGGTGCAGCCGACGGCCCGACCTCGATGAGGAGGAGCTCGTGGTGGGTGCGCCCCGAGGTGAACCCTGCAGCCGGGACCCCGAGGGGGACGTCGCCTGCGATCTCGTCCCATCCGAGCACCTCGCCGTAGAAACGGCGGGAGCGCTCGAGATCGCTGACGTAGAGCACGATGTGGCCCAGCTCGCGGATCTTCATCGTCTCGCCTCCTCGCTGTGTGTCGCGTACGCGTGAGCCGCCGTCACGAGCGCTGCGACAGTCTCGCGCTCGTGGCCATGGCTTTGGGGGACCGCAGGCCGATCGAACCGAAGCCCGCCGCCATCGCCTCGAGGCCGTGACCTCCGAACGCGCCGAACAGCTTCTTGACGCCATGCACGGCGGCGTAGCCCCCGAGGACCCAGCCGGAGACGAGCAGATCGAGGCGACGCACGTGACCGATGTCCTCCAAACGTTCGGAATGGTTGGACTGCTCGGCAAGCGCTGGAACGGGCTGGAACGGACTGATCATCTCCACCCTTCTCGAGGGGCCCGCCCGCTTCTCCGAGCTCGTGCGCTTGGTGCCCGGGCTGAGCGAGCGAATGCTCGCCGAGAGGCTCGGCGTCGCCGTCAGGCCAGGACCGCTCGCGGGAACCCCACGCGCTCCTCGTGCGATGGCTCGGGCAGGGGAGCAGGACCTCGAGCCCTGGCCCCGCGCGGGTGTCGAGGCGGCGACGGCCGTCCGGCAGTCTGGAGTGATGTACGTCGCCGCGCTCAGGATCACGATCCGCATCCCCCAGAGCAACTCGCTCAAGGCGAAGCGGTCGGTCGTCCGCCACCTCGTCGAAGTCGCTCGCCACCGCTTCGGGGTCTCCGCCTGCGAGGTCGCGGAACAGGACCGTTGGCAGCTCGCGGTCCTGGGATTCGCGGCGGTCGCGTCGAGCGCGCGCCATGCTGGCGACCTGTTGGACCGGACCGAGCGGTTCGTGTGGTCGCACCCCGAGCTGGAGGTGGTCGACACGAGCAGGCATTGGGTGGAGGTGGCGTCCGAACGGTGAGCACGCCTCGCTTCGTCGACGAGGAGGCCCCCCGGGGGGAAGGGGGCGGCTCCTCGTCGAGTGAGATTGCCGGGCTCCTGCCCAGCTCGTGGACAGGTTAGCAGGCTGTCGAGAATTCCGTTCAGCGCGTCAGCGCGCCGGGAGCTCGTGCAAGGAGCCTGCACGCGCCCGCACGAAGCTGCACCACGCGGCGCCGTGGCAGCCTGCCACTCCGGGACCCGATTCCGAGGCCTGCACGCGCTCGCACGAAGATGCGGCACGCGGTGCCTGCGAGGGCCGACCGCCTCCGCGGCCGACGGCCTCAGCGGAGACCACCTCCGGCCGGTCCGCCTCCGGATGGCCGGTCAGGCTGTAGGCCCGACGACGGTGACGAGCGTCCCGATCGGCGTGAAGGGCCAGACCCTCCCCGCTGTGGCGATCGGCATCTCCACGCAGCCGTTGGACTGGGGGAAGCCGTACGCTGTCCTCGGGTAGCCATGGAGGGCTTCGCCGCCGTTGAAGTAGCTCGCCCAGGGCACTGTGACGTCGTAGCTCGTCCCTGTGACGTCGGTGCCACGCATGTTCGAGACCTCCATGTGGGCGTACACCTCGAACGTGCCGTCTGTCGTCGGGGCGCCCGCCACCCCGGTGTTGCACGGGATGTCGGAGAAGACGAGCTTGCCGTTCACCCAGACTGTGAGGTGCTCGGGCAGGGATTTTGTGACCAGCACGTAGCTCACGGGCTCGGCGTCCCTCTTCCCGGTGACGACGTCCGTGAGCAGCGCGGCCCAGACCGACGCGCCGGGTGTGCTGTCGATCGCGAGCCCGTTCTGCGCCTCGAATGCCATGAGCGCGCCCCTCGTGAGCGCGCTGAAGCGCGTCGGCGACCACAGGCTCGTGTAGGCGGCAGGGAAGCCCGGGTCCCGCCAGGTGAAGGCGCCTGCCTGTGCCAGCGCCATCCTGGCCGGCGGCGGTTCGGGCCCGGAGAAGGAAAGTGGCAAGTAGCCGAGCTTCGCCAAGAGCTGCTGGAGCCGGAGCACGCCGCCGGGAGCGATCCTGAACGCCCAGGAGACCGACTTCTCGAGCACTTGCCCGTCGAGCGCCCGTACGCCCCTGGGTCCACCCCGGATCGTCACGGTGTAGAGAGTCGACGGCACGAAGGAGACCGAGGGAATGAAGCGCATCTGCGACTTGTCCAGGAGCCAGGACCCTCTCATGGCTGGTCGCAGCAGAGGATCGGGCGATCCCGGCTCGATTGGCTCGGAGAACGTCACGACGATCCTGGTGTCGGGAGCCACGTTCGTCGCCCCGCTCGCCGGGGCGACCGAGATCACTCGCTCTTGGGGCGTGGGCCCTGCCCGGCGGAGGGCTTCGGCATGCCATCGCCGCTGGAGCGAGCCACGCTGCTGGCTCGCTCGAGACGTCCCGGGAGCCGCGAGCGCGACCACCGTCCCTGCGCACACGAGCAGGACAAGGAGCATCGAGGCCACCCACCGGTGCGTACCCTTCGACGGACCGGCGCTTCCCTTGACGCCGGGCCCCACCGGATTCCCGCTCGTCCCGCTCGTCCCGCTCGTCCCGCTCGCCCAGCTCGTCCTACCGAGGTCGAGGCTCACGAGATCGTGACGCGCCCGTGGCGCCCATGACCTCCCCAGCGCCGCTCTCGCCGAGACCGCCACGATGCCTATGGCCACTGCCAGACCCAGCAGCCTGCGCAGGCGCCGATGCGCCACGCCGGAGGACCCGCGCCCGATGCTCACGTCCGTCCTCTTCGCTCGTCATGCTGCCCTGGGTCCACGAGGAGCGGGCGCTTGTGCACCCGCTCCTCGAAGGAACCGGACCAACGCGTCGACCGCCGTCATGTGGACTGCTCTTTCACGCCGCCCGTGGGCCTGCGATCTCCGCCTCCTTCGGCAGTTCCGTGGGGGCTCCGACCTCTTCTTTCGACGCGAGCCAGTGGAGCTGACCGAGCCGGTGCGAGGCTCGCCACGTCTCGACCTCGTGCAGCGTCAGGCCTGCGAACGCGACTCCGACCGTGCCGAGCGCGAGCGCGAACGCCAGCCACTTGAGCGTCGTGCCACCGAAGTAGTCGGTGATCGCGATGAGCGTGCCAGCCGCCGCGACCATGCTCAGATCCAGCACGCGCTGGATCGGTGCGAGTCGCCGATCGAGCTCGGCGAGCCCTGCGATTCCCACGATGCCGATGGCGATGGCGAACGAAGCCCACCTGATGCCAATCGCAGAGTGCAGCCCCACGCTGAGCACCACCACCAAGCCACCGAGGAGTACGACTGCGGCGTTGCTGATGTACCTCATGCTCATTGGGACTCACCTCCTTCCTCTTTGCAGCTCCCATCCCGATCCGAGGCTATGTGCGGCGACGCCGTCCTCCGTAGGGGCGAGAGTCACAATGGGCGGAGGACGAGGATCGACGGTCCGCGGGACGGCTCGTCCTGCGGGGCTGAGGCCTGTGACGTTCGACCCTGGGGATCGGAGCGGCTGACGCACTAGAGTTCACCCGAGAGGTGACCGGCGGGTACGCGTCGGCAGGGGAGGGACGTGCCGGTCGTCGCGTATCCCTCCCCGAGGTGAAGGTGGTGAGGCGCTGATGCCCGAGTACCACGGCTATGGCGGACTACCCTGGCATCACGCGATGTGGGGAGGGCCGGGGCCGTCGCTCGAGATGGTCCTGCCGGTCCTGGTGGTCCTCCTCTTCTTTCTCGTGCTGGCGGCGGCCACGGCAGCGATCAGGTCCGGAGGCGCACGCTGGCGCGAGCACCATGCGACCAGACGCACCGGCGTCTCCACGGCGGAGGGACAGCCTCGCCCGGTGCTCGCCTCGGACGCCGAGCGAGAAGAGGCGACCCGGAGGATCTCACACGCCGTCGGCGAGGGACGGCTGGACTTGGAGGAAGCCGAGCGGCGGGTCGAGGCGGTGCTGCGCAGCCGCCACCGCCACGAGCTCTACGAACTGATCGGCGACGTACCGCCGCTCGGAGGCTCGAGCCAGGACGGTCGTCGCGGGGTCGTGTCGCGGCGCCTCGTGCTCGTCGCAGCGACGGCGATGCTGGTCGCCGCCGCGATCGTGCAGACGGTGACCGGCGTGTGGGAGCTGTGGCCGCTGGCTGCAGCAGCCTTGGGTCTGTGGGCCGGGCGGGAGCTCGGAGCTGGCAGAGCTCGAAACGCGCGCTGACGCAGGATCCGCAGCTGCCTCGAGGGAGGGTGCCGCCCGGCGGTCCAGGGAAGTCCGACGCGGTCCCCCAGCACGCGCAACGGTTCACGGGATGGACTTCCCTTCGCCGGCATTG
>JAJYYT010000188.1 GCA_021800645.1 Actinomycetes bacterium | reverse complement strand
CCGAGGCCCACACCCGTCACTACATGCCTGACATCAAGTACGGCTCGGACAAGGTCTTCGACCCCTTCGCGGTCACCGCGCGCGGCGCCGAGGTCCTCGTCCGCTGGGACGTCGAGCTCGACGCTTTCCGTCGCGGTGGGACACGACCCTGGCACACCCTGGCCAGGGGGGGCCGGGGTCAGCATCCTCTTGGCCCATGACGTGGGATTCTTCGCCAGGAACCAGAGCCTCCGCCCCGGTGACCTGCTCACCTACACGGCGGGCTGCACCCGCTTCACGTTCCGGGTCGTGCGCTCCGTCGTCTCGAGGCCGGGCCAGCCGGTGCCAGTGGTGTCGGCCCGCGAGCTGGTCTTGGACTCTTGCTGGCCCACGGACGCGTTGTGGTTCACGCCCGACCGCTACCTCGTGCTGGCCGAGCTGGTCTCGACCAGCGCCGTCCCTCCCACGCCAACGCCGGCGTTGCACTCGCCCCCTGTCCCACCCGGCGCTGCGGCGATCCTCTCGACCTGGCGAATGGGCACCTTGACGCTCCGCGGGGCGCCGCCACGCGTCGCGGAGTCAGCCCAGCCCCTCCAAGTCCAGCTCGATGCCCTGAGCTGGCTCGATGCGCACCGCGCCCAGCTCGACGCGCTGCGCCGTGCCGCGGGGAGCGCACCGCTCTCCGTCACCGAGACGTGGCGCGGCTCGCGGCTCGTGGGCGTGACGCTCGACGCGGGGAGCGGCACGGTGCGCGTCCCGCGGGGCGCGTAAAGGAGGGACATGAGGACGCGGGGCGTGGGGAGGTGGGTTGCGCTGGTCGTCGGCGCGCTCGCCGTGCTCGCGTTCCCTGTGCTGGTCATGGCCGGGGTGGGGTCGTTCGTGCTGGTCAGGCGGGGCGGTCGCTGGGCCGCCGTGGCCGTCGTGCTGGTGCTCGGGGTGGGGTTGCTCGTGCTGGGGGGGCCGGGCTCGGTCCTCGCGGCGGTCCATCTCGCGCACGGTGCGGGAGGGAAGGTCAAGGCCAGCCCGGACCTGCGGCACCTCCCGTCTCAGGTGGTGCTCGGTGGCGGCGCGGGTCTCGTTGCCACCCTGGTCCCCTGGGCAAGGGGGCGGTGAGCCATGCCCTCGCCCGTCGCAGCCCCGCCCGAGGCACCCGCGGAGCACTCCGCCCCCTGGGGGGCCATTGCCATTGCCGCCGCGGCCCTGGTCCTGCTCCCGGCGACGCTCATTGCCCTCCTTACCTGGGCGTTCTTGCACGCCGGGCGTCACCGCATCCCCTGGTGGGTGGCTTGGATCGGCGCCGTCGTGGCCGCCCTGGTCGACCTCGTGGCGCTGCATGGCCTCGGCGTCACGCCCTACGGCCTGGCGTTCCACCAGGTAGTCGGCTCCCTCTCCGCACACTCCCACGCTCGGCTCGACTGGCTAGGGATCACCCCCCTGGTCCTCCCCTTGTCCGTCCCCCTCGGCCTGCTCGGAGGGGGAGCCGCAGCGTGGCGCTCGACGCGCAACGCGCCGCGACGGGGGCCAATGCCAGGGAGTGGGCGGAACGCGTGGGGGGTGCGGAGCGGGGGGCGGCACGCTGAAAGCGCGCCGCTGCGAGGCGCGCCGCCGCGACGCGGCGTGCTTGCCGCGTTGCGCGCGGGGCGTGACGTTGAGGCTCCGCGGGTGCCGGTCGGGTTGTTGGAGGGGAGGGCGGCGGGGTCGTTGGCCGAGTCGCACGTGGCGGTCGTGGCGCCCACGGGTTCGGGAAAGACGCGGGGGGTGATCTTGCCAGCGCTGCTTAGCTGGCGTGGGCCGTGCGTGGCGACGAGCACGAAGAGTGACATCCTTTGGGACGAGGGGCACGGGTCGGGGGCGCTCGCGTGGCGGCAGTCGTTGGGGACGTGCTGGGTGTTCGACCCGACGGGGGCGAATGGGGATTGGGGCGACACGAACTGGACGCCGCTGCGGCGCGCCAGGTCGTGGCAGGGGGCTCGGGCGACGGCTCGGGCGATCCTCTCGGCGTCGGGGCGTGGCGGGTCGAGCGAGAGTGGCACGAGCAGCTTCTTCCTGGCGAGGAGCGAGCAGGTTCTTGCGCCGTTGCTTCATGCTGCGGCGCTGGCGGACTTGCCTCTCTCGCGAGTGTTCGCCTGGGTGCGGCGCTCGAACTTCGACGAGGCGTTGGAGATCCTGGGCGAGCGGGACGACGTGGACCTCGGCGCGTTGGGTGCCGCACAGGGGTTGCGGGTGGGGAGCGACACGAGCACGGCGGACGTGGCCTCGACCGTGCTTTCGCTGCTCGGACCGCTCGAAGGGAGCGGAGCGGTTCTTGCGTTGCGGCCCAGCGAGAGCTGGGACCCCTCGGCGCTGCTGGAGGGGATGAACAGTCTGTTCTTGCTTTCTCGCGCAGGCTCGCCGGACGCGGGGCTGCACGCGGCCTTGCTCGACGAACTGCTTGCCGTGGTCGAGGAACGGGCCGGGGGTGGGACGCTGAGCCCGCCGTTGCTGCTGGCCCTGGACGAGGTGGCCAACGTGGCGCCCGTGCCCGACTTGCCGGCGCGGTTGGCCACGGTCCGCAGCCAGGGGGTGCGAATCCTGACGGCTTGGCAGTCGGTGAGCCAGATCGAATCGCGCTACGGGCAGGGCAGCGACGCGATTGTCTTGGGGAACTCGGGCACTCAGGTCTGGTGGCCAACGACTGACCCCTCGACCTTGCGGCACCTTTCGGCCGCACTCGGCAGGGTGACGATCGAGACCGTCAGCGAATCGACGGACACAACTGGCCGCGTCACCGGGCACTCTCGGAGCCGAACCGAGGTGGACAAGCTCGATGCGAGCGCCTGGCAGGCCAGTGGCCGACCGCTGCTCATTGCTGGCGGCGTGGCGACTCTGGTGGATCCGAGGCACCATGACGAGGACGGCCCCCGCGTGGTGCCCGCCGGCCTCCGCCGTGGACCGCTGGCTGGCCCCTTGCGCCGGCGAGGGCGAGGGAGGCCGGCGCAGTTCGACGCCGAGCTGGTTGACGAGGTGCCACGGCTTGAGATCGACCCGTTGCCGGAGACCGAAGAGCCGCCGGAGTGCGACCCGATGCTCGATGAGGACCCGACCGGGGGGGAGCGGGCCGCGAGTTAGAGGCCCATGACCCGGTGAAGCGGCCTCTGCGCCTCTTGCTCGCGGGCGATCCTGGCGTTCTCTTCGACGGTGAGATCGAGCTTCGTGCGGCGCTCGAGGCGGGCGAGCTCGCTCCCGAGTTCCCTCTCCCGCTGGTCCCGCTCCTTGCGGAGTTCGGCCAAGCGGTCGAGGGTGGGCCGCCAGGTCCTCTCCCATGCGGCTCGGGCTTCTCGCCGCTGCTTCTCTTCCGCGATCAGCTTGTCGCTCCTTTTGATCTCGACCTCGCTGACCTTCTTCCGCGCCTGGACGAAGTTGATCTTCCGCTGCAACTCCTCCAGGCGGCCTCGCCGCAGCGGGTTCCACCAAGCGCGCTCGAGGCGCGCGTGCTCGAGCTTCAGTTTCGCCAGCCTCAGCTCATCCCGGTCGAGGCGCGCGGTGTGAAGGTCGCGATGCGCGCTGATGCGGCTCAGCCTCATCTCGTTCGAGTCCCGCGGGCGCTTCGGGACCGACCTGCGGAGATCCCTGATCTGCCTGTCGAGCTCGGGCAACGTGGCCACCATCGCTACCTCCATTCCGCGTTCACAAGGGCTGCGGAGTGGCTGTAATGCTCTCTCCGCAACCGCAGGTAAGACGCGAGATCCCTGAACGTGAGGACCTCCATGACCTCGGCATGGCTGACCCCGAGCCTCCGAGCCTCGGCGTAATCGAGCATGTCCGCGCCTGCCATCGTCGCCTCGCTTTCCTCTTCCCGCGTGGCCGGCGAGCGCCGCCGCCACGCGACCTCAGCCCGCCCTCGAAGGCTCATGCCGCCCCCACGGTCCACGTCACGGGCGTCGCCCCCGGTGCGACGGTGGTCACGGTGGCCCCCTTCGCCCCCACCGCGATGATCGCCGGCGAGGTCGCCTGACCCGCCGCCGACGTGGTGCTTACCGCGGTGTGCTTGCCGCCGGCGAACGCCCCCCCGGTGATGAACCACTCGACGGGCGCGCCTGCAACTGCTCGACTTCCATCGACCAGCACGGCTCCGAGGGCCGGTGGCGGCCCGGTCGCAGCGTCGAGCACCGGCCCCCCACCGATCAGTTCGGGGCGCGCCGGCTGGTGATTCCTCGCCCACTGCCACCCGCCGAACCCCGCGAGGACGGCGAAGACGACGAGCATCGCCACGGTCAAGACCGGCTCCCCCCACCCCTTGCGACCCTCTTCCTTGCGCTCTTCCATCGCACGCACCTCCTTCTCACTCAGCCCTATACCGGCACCCTGTTACGCCCGCTTCTCGACCCGCGACGCGCCGCGCAGCGCGAGCCACGCGGCGAGTCCCACGACCAAAGCCGGCCCCAGGGCGGCGAGCGCGGCGACCCGCGCCGCTCCGCGCGCGCCGCGGCGCGCGAGGAGGGTGGGCCACGCCAGCGCACCGACGAAGGCGAGGAGGACAACGAAGGTGACGGCGGTTTCGATCGCGCCACCGCCGCGCGTCAGGGCGATCACTTGGCCTCCCCACGAGCCGCCGACCACCGCGCCGACCGCAGTTCCGACCCCGCGAGGGCTGGTCGCGGCATCCCAGGCGCGGCGCGCCACCCCGGCGCGTTGGCGCGATGGCGCGATGGGATCCCGGCGCGATGGCGGCGCGATGGGATCCGAGTCGTCCTCGACGACCACCCAGCCGTCGTCGTCCTGGGGCCACGCCGGCTCGGGTTCCGGCTCGGGCTCCGGTTCTGGCTCCGGCTCGGGGTCGTCGGGAGGCGGCGGCGCGCTGCGCGAGCGGTCGTACGCGGCGCGGCGGGAGGGATCCGAGAGGGTCTCGAAGGCATCCTGGACCTGGCGGAAGAGGGCGGCGTTGCCGCCCGCGTCGGGGTGGACCTGGCGCGCCAGCTTGCGGTACGCGGCCTTGATCTCATCGGCCGA
>JAJYYT010000187.1 GCA_021800645.1 Actinomycetes bacterium | reverse complement strand
CGGCCGCCGTCGACTACATGGAGTCGCTCGGCATGGCTCGCGTGCGCGCCCACGAAGCGCAGCTCACCGAGTACGCGATCGGCGCGATCGCCGAGCGCCTCGGAGACGGCTGCAGGCTCTTCGGCCCTCCGGCGGGGCCCGACAGGGGCGGCGTGCTGTCGCTCGCGCTGCGCGACGTCCACCCGCACGACGTGGCACAGGTGCTCGACCAGTACGGCGTGTGCGTCCGCCCGGGCCACCACTGCGCGAAGCCGCTCATGCGTGTCCTCGGGGTGACCGCCACCGCGCGGGCATCCATCGGCCCGTACAACGACGAGCGGGACATCGACACGCTGATCGAGGGCCTCGAGGAGGCAGGGAGGCTGTTCTCGTGACCGACCTCGAGGACCTGTACCGCGAGATCATCCTCGACCACTACCGCTCGCCGAGGAACCGAGGCGAGCTCGAGTCGCCTCCGGCAGTCCGGGTGGAGGGGTTCAACCCCTTGTGCGGCGACGAGGTGGTGGTCAGCCTGCTCGTCGAGGACGGGCGCGTCGCGGACATCAAGTTCGCCGGCGCAGGGTGCTCGATCAGCCAGTCGTCCGCCTCGCTCATGTCCTCTGCGGTCAAAGGGAAGTCGCTCGACGAGGTGCACGAGCTCATCCGCACCTTCAAGGCCATGATGTCGATCCACGAGGCCTCGCTCGGCGCGGAGGGCGCGGAGGGCGCGGAGGAGACCGGGACGGGCGACCTCCTCGTGGACGTGCGCAGGATCGGTGAGCTCGCCGCCCTGCAAGGGGTCGTCAAGTTCCCCGTGCGCATCAAGTGCGCCACGCTCAGCTGGAACGCGCTCGCGCAAGGGCTCGCCGAGGTCGAAGCCGGAAGCTGACGACCGGCGGGCCTGGGCGTGTCGCGGGCCGCAGCGACCCGCTCGGAGCACCTGCCGGTCGCCGGCAGCTCGATCGGGGCGGCAGGTCGATCGGGCCGCCAGGTCGATCGGGCCCGATCAGGCTGCGCCTTCCTCGGCGCCGTACGCGCCGTAGCCCGTCCGCTCGAGCTCCTCTGCGAGCTCGGGCCCGCCGCTCGCCACGAGCCTGCCGCCGACGAGCACGTGGACCCTGTCGGCGCGCAGCTCCCTCAGGAGACGGTGGAAGTGGGTGACCGCGAGGACCCCGAGGCCCCACTCCGACGTGGCGCGCTCGATGCGCCGTGCGACGGCGCGCACGGCGTCGACGTCCAACCCCGAGTCGATCTCGTCGAGCACGGCGAATTTCGGCCGAAGGACGCCGAGCTGGACGACCTCGTTGCGCTTGCGCTCCCCTCCGGAGAGGTCCACGTTGAGCGCCCTCTGGAGGAACCGCTCGTCGAAGCCGATCGCGCCAGCCTCCTCTCGCAGCCGCCGGGGCACCTCGCCGGCCGCGTCCTCACCGACCGCCTCTTCCAGCGCCGCCTCGACGAGCACCCCGGGAACCTCGATCGGCTGCTGGAGCGCGAGGAAGAGGCCCGCCCGAGCGCGCCGCCAGGCCGGGAGCCCGACGAGCTCGGTGCCGTCGACGCGGATGCTCCCCGAGGTGACGGTCGTCCCGGGACGGCCCATGAGCGCGTGCGCGAGCGTGCTCTTCCCGGAGCCGTTCGGCCCCATGACGACGTGCACCTCTCCGCCCGCCACCCGCAGGTCGACGCCGCGGACGATCTCGCGGCCCCCGGCCGAGGCGTGCAGGTCCTCCACCTCGAGGAGGCTCATGGCAGCACCACCGAGACCTCCTCGCCGTCCACCTCGACCTCGTAGACGGGCACCGGCTTGGTCGCTGGCAGAGAGCACGGCTCACCGGTCTCGAGATCGAACGTGCTGCCGTGGCGCGGGCACTCGAGCTCCCGCTCCTCGGCCCACACCTCGCCTTCGGCCAGGGAGTAGTCCTCGTGGCTGCATCGGTCTCCGATCGCGTAGAAGTCGTCTTCGATCCTCACGAGCGCGATGCGGTGGTCCCCGACGTCGAACCGGCGGACCTCTCCGCTCGCGAGCTCGTCGCGGCGCAGCAGCACGACGCGCTCACCCATCTTCGCTGGAGACTGCGGCGAGCCTGCGCACGACCTCGCGGCGCAACCGCCCGACGAGCGCCGGGACCGGCGAGCGTTGGACGATGTCGTCGAAGAAGCCGAGGACGATCAGCTGCTCGGCGCGCGACGGCGGGATGCCCCGGGACTCGAGGTAGTAGCGCTGGTCCTCGTCCACCGGGCCGACGGTCGACGCGTGGCTGCACCGCACGTCGTTCTCCTCGATGTCGAGGTTCGGCACCGAGTCGGCGTGCGCACCCTCGTCGAGCACGAGGTTGTGGTTGGTCTGGAACGCATTCGTGCGCACGGCGCCGCGCCGGACCCTGATCAGCCCGCTGTAGACCGAGCGGGAGCGCTGCGCGACCGCCCCCTTGCACAGCAGGTCGCTCGTCGTGCGCGGCGCCGCGTGGTCCTGCAGCGTGCGGACGTCGTGGACCTGGGAGCCGGTTCCCAGGTACGCGGACCGCAGCTCGGTCCTCGACCCCGGGCCGTCCGCCAGCGCGTCGGTGCGCGACCGGTCGTAGGCGCCGCCGAGCCCGACCGTGAAGGTCCGAAGCGTCGCGTCCCTCCCGGCCACGGCCGCGAGGCGCGAGACGTGCCAGACCTCGGTGCCGAGCACCTGGAGAGCTGCGTAGGAGAGCTGGGCGCCGTCGCCGGCCGACAGCTCGGTGATCGGGACGACGAGCCCACGCCCTGCCCCGGGCGCACCGGCAACCACCTCGACGACCTGAGCGCTCGACCCCGCCCCGAGCCGCACCACGGTACGCGGAAAACAGGCCGGCGCACGCGCGTCGGTCTGCGCGCCGTCGCCGGACCCCTGCGTGGAGAGCCCGGCGGTGCACCAGTGGACGATCACGATCGGCGCGTCGAGCACCGCGTGCTCGGGGACGTCGACGACCACGACGTCGGGGTGGAAGGCGTCGTTCAGACGGACCAAGGCGTCGCCGCCGGCGAGGACCCCGCCGAGGACGCCCTCTTCTGTGCCGAGCACGTCGAGGCCGCCGACGCGGACCGGGCCGAGGAGCGCGGAGCGCTCCACCGAGACCGGGCGCCCGTCGATCGTCGCGACGAGCGCGGCGCGCGCGGGCAGGTCGGCCGCGAGCCCCTGGACGTAGGCAGCCCCGAGCGCCCGATCGGCCTCGTCGCTCGCGGGGTCCGAGCCCGGCGACGGACGCGGGGCGTAGTCGTCGAGGTGGAGCTCCTCGATGGGCGTGTAGCGCCACAGCTCCTCCTTCTCGGAGGGCATGGGCATCACGGCGAGCTCGTCCGCGGCGTCGCTCCGGCGCTGCCGCAACCAGGCGGGGCCGCCGAGCGCGACCGCGCGCTCGGGGCCGAACGCGCTCATCGCCCGCGCCTCCACCAGCGCCGGGCGGTGCGCTTGTCCCGCCGAGCGTCCTCGGCCCTCGCCTCGGCCAGTGCCTCGGGTGCGATCGCGTTCACGATGCCCTCGGCGTCCTCGAGGATGGACGCCACGTCGTCGCTCGAGACCGACGCGATCGCCGGCTCCTCCTCGATCGGCGGCTCCACGAGGCTGCCGTGCTCCCAGCCTGCGTCGGCCAGCCTGCGCTCGTAGGCCTTGCAGTCGTCGGGGCAGCGCCAGGGAGCCTCCGGCGCGAGGTCGAGGACGCAGAAGCGAGCCACCTCGCCGGAGGCGTACGTGCGGCTCTGGAAGTGCTTGCACTCCTCACGCATCGGCACGGCACGGCCTCCTCGGGCCACGAGCCCGCCGCGTCGCGCCGGTGAGCGGCGCCCGGCACGAAGGGTGCGCCGGCTGCACGCGTCGACGCCGCGTCAACCGACCGACCCTTCCATCTGCAGCTCGATCAGGCGGCTCCACTCGACCGCGTACTCCATCGGCAGGGTGCGCGTGACCGGCTCGATGAAGCCGTTCACGATCATCCCCATCGCCTGGCTCTCGGTGAGGCCTCGGCTCATCAGGTAGAAGAGCTGGTCGTCGCCGACCTTGGACACCGTCGCCTCATGGCCGATCTGCGCGTCCTGCTCCCCGACCTCCATGTAGGGCTTGGTCTCCGAGACCGATTCGTCGTCGAGCAGCAGCGCGTCGCAGCGCACAAACGACTTCGAGCCCTTCGCCTCGGGGTCGACGTGGACCAGGCCTCGATAGGTCGTCACCCCCCCGTCCTTGGAGATCGACTTGGACACGATCGTCGACGTGGTCTCGGGCGCCGCGTGGATCATCTTGGCCCCCGCGTCCTGGTGCTGGCCACCTCCGGCGTACGCGACCGAGAGCACCTCGCCCGAAGCCTTGGGCCCGACCAGGTACACCGAGGGGTACTTCATGGTGAGGCGGGAGCCGATGTTGCCGTCGATCCACTCGACGTGGGCCTCCGCCTCAGCTCGTGCGCGCTTGGTGACAAGGTTGTACACGTTGTTCGACCAGTTCTGGATCGTCGTGTAGGTGATCCTGCTCCCCGGCAGCGCTATGAGCTCCACGACCGCGGAGTGCAAGGAGTCCGACGTGTACACCGGCGCAGAGCAACCCTCGACGTAGTGCACCTGCGACCCCTCGTCGGCGATGATGAGGGTGCGCTCGAATTGGCCCATGTTCTCCGCGTTGATGCGGAAGTAGGCCTGCAGGGGCATGTCGACCTTCACGCCGGGCGGCACGTAGATGAACGAGCCTCCGGACCAGACGGCCGAGTTGAGCGCGGCGAACTTGTTGTCGTTCGGCGGGATCACGGTGCCGAACCACTTGCGCACGATGTCGGGGTACTCGCGCACCGCGGTGTCCATGTCGCAGAAGAGCACTCCCCGGGCCTCGAGGTCCTCTCGATTGCGGTGGAAGACCACCTCGCTCTCGTACTGGGCGGTCACCCCGGCGAGGTACTTGCGCTCCGCCTCGGGGATGCCGAGACGCTCGTAGGTGCGCTTGATGGCGTCGGGAAGCTCCTCCCAGTCCTTCACCTGTCCGCCGGT
>JAJYYT010000186.1 GCA_021800645.1 Actinomycetes bacterium | reverse complement strand
CCTTTCGTATGGGGTTCCGATCATGTCGGGTCCTTTCGTTCGTTGGGGTCGTGCCCGTCCCCGGCCCGGCCGCCGTGGCGTGCGACCGAGCCGAGGGCGGGCGAGGGCACCTGGCAGCGGGAGCGGGGCGCACCGCTCCCCGCCTGGCCGGCTCGGAGGGTCCGGCTCGGTGCCCGGCCGCGGGCTGATGACGCGCCCACGGGCGTCCCAGCCGGCGAGGTTTTGGGAGCGGGGGCCCGCCACGGCGTGCCCGCCCCTCGGTCGAAGCGGACGACCGGCAGCAGGTCGCAGGTGGCGAAGCTGAACGCCCGCTGCGCGCTGAACCGGACCAGGGCGATGTCGCCGTCGAGGGCGACCAGGAGGCCCGACCGGCCGGCGAACCTGGTCTCGGCGGCCGGGTTCACCCGGACGAGCGAGCCGGGCACGATCCATGGCGCCTGCGCGGCGGGGGCAGGAAACGCGGTCATGCGGCCCGTCCCGGTGCCTGGTACTGTTCCGTCGCCTTCGACGCCTCCACGGTCCATTTCTCGCGAAGGAAGCCCTGGTCCTGGCGTCGGAGAAAGTACGCCTTGTCGCTGCGCGGTCGGTAGGGTCGGAGCTCGTCGAGGTCGAACAGCATCGGGTCGCGCCAGTCCGCCGGGGCGGCGTCCAGGCCGGGCAGGCGGAGCCCCCGCACCCAGGCGGCGGCGGCGTCCTCGTGGAGGGCGACCACCTCGCCCACGACGACGACGTTCGGGCCGAGGAGGTAAAAGGGGTCTCGCTCGACGACGCGATCTCCGGGCCTCATGGGCGGACCTCCGTGGTGCGGGCAGATGGGTGGGCACGGCCGGGCGGCCGGGTGAGGAGCCGCCCGACCACGCCACTCGCCACCCGAGCCGGGAGAGGGGAGCCGCCCAGGCAGCGATCGGTGGGCACCGGCGAGGCGGAGCCCGTGACGTGAGTGCAGGATTTTGGAGACCAAGCGCGTCTCGCATCTCGAGCGTTGGTAACTTTTTCGCCCCTCAGCAGGACCGATGCCCTCGCCAGCCCCTCGAGCCTCGCCCCCGTTCGCCCGGCTCGCGGTGACATCGCGATGACACGGTGCCTCTGACCTGCACTTTCGCGGCCTTCACCTGATCTGAGATCAAGAGGTCGCGCGGGCTGCTGGCCACTGGCGCTCGCGGGCGCGCGCAACGTTGGAGCCGAACGGCGAGGTGGCGCGGAGGCGGACGGCGCGCTACCCAAGAGGATGTTCTCCCGCTCGTGCTCACCACGCAGAGTGGTAGCCCCACTAGAGCCCCTCGAGGCGCCGCGGACCCTTGCGGACCCATTGTCCGTTAACTCCTCCCGCGCCCGCGTATGCGCGTAACCGGCAGTCCCCTCCGCATGGGTCCGCGCTTGGACGAAGCCCCTGGTCACGGCGTTGCCCTCGCGAACCCGTCGGCGGCCGTCTCGAGGCCGATCCCGAGCCAGATCGCCTGCCCGGCGCGGTTCTCGCTGCGGTCGAAGCCCCGCTCGTCGAGCTGGCGAGTGAGCGCCTTCTGCGACAGTGGGTGGTCGAGGCCGTTCTCGTCGCACCAGGTGCGGTAGGTGGCGTACAGCTCCGCGCTGCGGACCTGGCACCCATCGGCAACGACGCAGCGCTCCTCGACGAACTGGCCGAGCAGGTCGCTCTCGCGTCGATACTCGGCAGTGGCGTCAATGACCGCTTTGGGCGGCTGCAAGCCATCTGCTTGCCATGCCAGGCAGCCCGCGAGCGCCCAGTTCAGGATTCCCGGCAGCTCGGCCCTCAGCTTCGCCCCCAGTGCCTTGTCTTGCTTCTCGTCAGGGACCCGCACGTCGAAGTTGACGAGCCGGAGCCGTCGCCAGATCCCATGGTCCGTGCCGCGCACTCGAGGGCGGTGGTTGCAGGCGAGGAGCAACTTGTGCGTCGGCGCGAACGACCAGTAGTCCTGGCGCATGTAGCGAGCCTTCAGGCGGTCCCCACCCGTCAATTCCTTGACGAGCGCCTCGTCCAACCGCAGGCCGTCCTCGACCTCGTGGCTGACCACGAGCCGGCGCCCGTGAAGGTCGGCGATCTGCGTCGGGTGCGCCTCGTGCCGGGTCTCGAGGAGCAGCTTCGGCGCAGCGGGGACCGCCAGGTCGCCGAGGAGCGCGAGCAAGACCTCCTTGAACGTCGACTTGCCGTTTTGCCCTGTGCCGTACCACACGAGGAACACCTGCTCCCGGACGTCGCCGGTCAGGGCGTAGCCCGCCCAGCGCTGGAGGAACTCCCGAACCTCCGGGTCGGGCAGGATCTCGGCGAGGAACCGCTCAAAGGTCGGGGCTGTTGCCGCGGGATCGAAGGCGACCGGCGACCCCTTCGTTATCAAGTCTGCCCTGTCCGCCGGCCTCAGCGTCCCGGTCCGCAAGTCAAGCGTCCCGTTCGCCACCGCCAGCAGCCACGGATCTCTGTCGAGCTCATCGACAAGGACGGGGATGCCGGGCTCGGTCGAGGCGACGGTCAGCATCGCGCTCAGCGCGCTCGCAGACTCGGAGCGCAACCCCCAGCGGAACAGGTGGTCGTCTCGGCTCGCCCGGGCCTCGTCGAGGATGGCTTCGGCCACCTCCTTCGCCCTCCGCTGGGCCTCGCCCGTGAGGTCGACCTCCCAACGAGTGCCGGTCCATGCCAGCCACCTCCCCCACTCCGGGACATGACGCAGGCCTGCCCCGTGGGCGGCGACGAGGCGGCGTGAGTTGCCCAAGTCCGTTAATTCGTACGCCGGCACCGCTGCCCTCGCCTTCGCCTCATTCGGTTCGGGGTCGGGAACTTGCGCCCGGACGACGCCGAGGTCAACCGGCACGACCCGCTCCTCTCTGGCGGCGCTCCGCTCGGATCGCCTTCAAGCCCTCGACGAGGGCGTCCTCGGCCGCCTTGTCGTCGATGCCGACCAGTTCGGCGAAGTCGGCCGCTGCCTGGAGGACTCGGTCCTCGTCCTGGGAGAAGCGGCTGGCCTCGCGCAGGTAGTTAACGAGGCGCACGGGCTCCCGCCGGTAGAGCTCGCCGACGTCGGTCGCCCGCGGAAAGGCGCCGATCGTGGGCTTGTGGCGATCCAAAAGTTCCCAGACGTGGCCGTCGAGGACGGCCGCGGGGTGGGCGTGCTCGAGCTCGTGCTTGATCGCCGCAGCGCGTCCTCTGGAAACGCGGCCGGCGGCGACGCCCTCCTCGAGCCGTCGAAGGATCGCCTCCCGCAGCGCCGGGTCGGCCTGACGGGCCGCGGCGCGGCGCTCGAGCGCACCCCACAAGCGCTCGAGGTCGGCGAGACCGAGCTCGTCGAGCTGCTGCGGCGTGAGGTTGTCGAGGTCGAGGGGCCGACTCACGGCGTCCCCGCCTCCTTGAGGCCGAGCAGGGCGTTGACCGGCGCCTTCGGCCAGACGAGCCTCTTGCCGATCCGGAGCGCGAGCCGCCCGACGGGGCCCGTCGGTTCGCCGCGCTCGGCTCGGCGGACCTCTTGGTAGATCGTCCAGGGCGAGCAGCCCAGCAGCTCGGCGACCTGGTCGGCGTCGTAGACGGCGGCGCTCATCGGCCGAGGACTTTCATGAGGTCGACGAGCACTTGTGAGTAGCGGAGCGCTGCGTCGCCGTGGGGAACCCGCTGGCCGCGCTCCCATCGGGACACGGTGGCGACGTTCACCCGAACGGCGCTCGCGACGTCGCGCAAGCTCAGTCGCGCCTCGAGGCGGAGGCGCCGGGCAGTGCCGTCGCTGGCGAGCCTTCGAGCGAGTGCTAGGTCCGTGGTCGCGTTCATCAGCTCCAGTTTGCCGCAACGCTGCCCGCACGTGGGGGATAACACCCACCCCAATATTCCTCGCCACTGGGGGGTATTTTCGGGAACGTTGTATAACCCCAGGTCAGGGTCGAGGTTGCCAAGACGTTTCCGATTCGCTAGGCTCGCCCACATGGAGAGCGCGCCCTACATCTTCGGGTCGGTCGAGCGCCGCTGGCCCGACGAGGACACCGGCCCGTGGGTGCTGCGGTTGACCTTCGGCATCGTGGGCGACCGGCCGGGTGTCGTGGCGGTCGAGCTCTACGCCGTTACTCCTGCCGCGATCCGGCGCGCCGTGGACGGCTGGCCCTCGTTGCTCCTCGAGCCCGGTCGCCGCAAGCGCCGGAAGCCCACGGCTGAGAACCGCGACCTCTTCGAAACCCTTGGGCCCGAGACGATCACTACGGCGGGGATGCGGGTGCCGCTCGCCGAGCTGACCACTGAATACCTGGCCCGCCTCGAGCGCAGCGCCAAGATCGCCGCATCCCCCGGCGCCACTGGCCGGCTTCCCGACGCCTGGCGCCGGGCGGCAGCAGAGCAGCTCGAGCGCCTCCGTGCCCCCGAACGCCGCCACGGGCCCGGCCGGCCGGCTGCCTATGGCGCCGAGCACTACGAGAAGGTCGCCGAGATCTACCTCCAGGCACTGCGCGAGGGCCGCTCCCCGACGAAGGCGGTGGCGGACGCGTTGGCCGGGGGTTACCCCCAGGGGAAGTCGGCAGCGGCGAAGTGGGTCGTGAGGTGCCGGGAGCTTGGCCTGCTACCCGCGGCCGTGAAGGGAAAGGCGGCCGGCTGGCCGATCACACCGCCGAAGCGGCGACAGAGGAGGAGGTAAGCGATGCGAGGATTCGTCAGGCAGAGGGGCGCGACGCACACCGCCTATTGGAGCGTCACCGACCCGGCGACGGGGAAGCGCGTGCAGCACAGCAAAGGTGGCTTTCGGACGCGGCGGGAGGCGCAGGCGCACCTCAACGAGGTCGTGGGCAAGGTGCAGGCGGGCGCATGGAAGCCCGACCGGGTGCTGACCGTGCGGGAGCTTCTCGAGACGCACTGGCTTCCCGCCCAGGAGAGCCGGGGGCTCAAGCCGACGACGCTCGCCCAGTACCGCGACGTCGTTGCCGCGTGGATCGTCCCGAACCTCGGCGGGATACGCGCCACGGCGCTCACGCCGAAGGACGTGCAGACCCTCGTC
>JAJYYT010000185.1 GCA_021800645.1 Actinomycetes bacterium | reverse complement strand
ACCAGGACGATCGCCGAGAAGAACGCCGCGTGCAGCGCGACAAGGAGCGCCTCTAGCGCCGCGCGACCGTCGCGCCGGCCGAGGAGATGCCGGATTCCCGACACGTGCAGGCCGACGCTGCGAAGCGCCATGAAGGGAAAGAAGAGCGGTGCCTGCCAGCGCGCGAGTAGCCAGGCCAAGTTCCGGCGCTGTCCGCCGTGGTCCTCACCGGGCGTGAACGCGACGAGGCCGTCGCCGATGTCGGGATCGCGGCCCAGCTCGTTGGGATGGGCGTGATGAGCGTTGTGCTTGGGGACCCACCATCCGAAGCAGAGCCCGGTCAGTGCGTTCCCGGCCGTCAGACCGAGCAGGCGGTTTGCCCGCCGGGAGGCGAAGACCTGCTGGTGCCCGGCGTCGTGGCCGATGAAACCGAGCTGGGTGAACATCACCCCGAGGAAAGCGGCGAGCCCGAGCGTCGCCCATGAGTTGCCCACGACGACGAACGCCGCCCAGCCGGCCGCGTAGGCTGCGATCGTGAGGCCGATCTTCACGCCGTAGTAGCCGGGTCGCCGGTCGAGCAGCCCGGCCTCGCGGACCTGCAGAGCAAGGTCGCGAAAGCCCGCCCGGGACGCGTCGATTGGGGCGTCGGTCTGCACGGGTGGGGCGTCGGTCTGCACGGGCTCTCCTCTTGAAGTCATCGGAGAGCGCCACCGGGATCCGGAGCAACGCCGAGCCGAAGCTCTTCCTCGCCGAAGCTAGCCCGAAAAGCCGTGAAAAGGACGTCGAGCGACGAGGCGGCTCGTCACCTCTCGGCTGCGACCGGCACGCCGAGCTCGCCGAGCAGCGAGCGGACCCGGTGGTCGATGTCGTCGACGATGCGCTCGACCGCCGGGCGGTCCGCGCCGGCGGGGTCGTCCACGTCCCAGTCGAGGTACCGCTTGCCCGGGAGCACCGGGCAGGTCTCGCCGCACCCCATGGTGACCACCACGTCGGCTTCCTCCACGTCGCCTCTGGTGAGCAGCTTCGGCACCTCGGCGTCGACGGACAGGCCGCGCTCGGCGAGCACCGCCGCGACCATGGGGTTCACCGACGATCCTGGCTCGGACCCCGCGGAGCGGACCTGGACACGGTCGCCCGCGTAGTGCTCGGTGAGCACCCGGGCGGCGACGGAGCGGCCGGCGTTGTGGACGCAGGCGTAGAGGACGACGGGGACGCTGGGCCGCAGCGGTACGGCGTCGGCGTGCCCATGGTCGGTGCGGGTCATCGGGTCTCCTTACGGGTCATCGGGTGTCCTTGCAGGTGGTCGCTGTGCGGGTCGGCGGCCGGCATCGCGGTTCGGCGGGACCAGCGGCGCGTGCTCCGGGTCGCCCCGGCAGTGGCCGGTAGGATGCCGGTGCATGGCTCCGACCACCGCCGCGATCCCGAGGGCCCAGGTCCCGGACCAGCCAGCCACGGCGTGCTGCGTCCCCGACGATCGATCGACGGTGACCGCCGAGATCGTCGACGACGACACGCTGGCCGCGATGGCCAAGGCGCTCGGGCATCCCGCCCGCCTGCGCATCATGCGCCTGCTGACCGAGCGCCACGCGTGCGTGACGGGGGACCTGGTCGCCGAGCTGCCGTTGGCGCAGTCGACGATCTCGGAGCACCTGCGGATCCTGCGGGAGGCCGGGCTGATCCAGGGCGAGATCGAAGGCCCGCGCACTTCCTATTGTGTGAACCGGGGCGGGCTGGCCGCGCTGCAGGAGGCCATCTCCTCGCTCTGAGCCCGCGTCGCGCCCTACGCCGGATGGCCCACGTGACGCCGACGCGTCACCTGATAGCGTCATCGCGCATCGACGATAACCGATGACCTGGAGGAGGTCGCCGAACCGATGACCTGGAGGAGGTCGCCGTTTGCAGCGGTTGCGGCTCGCTCCGGGAGGAGGCGCCGCCCGTGAGCCCCGTGCCGACGTGGCCGCCGACGGCTCGGGCCGCGATCCGCCTCCTCCACGCCGGCGCGGGCTCCCCTGCGCGCTAGCGGGCCGCTGGTGGACCGCCAGGGGATCGCCAACGATGCGGCGCGCGCATGCTGAGCCTCACCGGCAACGCGTTGACGGCCCTCGCCGTGGCGATCTTCGCCGTCACGCTGATCCTCGTGATCTCCCAGCCCAAGGGGCTGTCCATCGGTTGGTCCGCGGCCGGGGGGGCGGTGGTCGCCCTGCTGTTGGGCGTGGTGCACCCCGGCAACGTCGTCACGGTCTGGGACATCGTGTGGAACGCGACGATCACCTTCGTCGCAGTCATTGTGATCTCCCTGGTGCTGGATCGGATCGGCTTCTTCGAGTGGGCGGCGCTTCACATGCTCTCGCGGGCCGGCGGCGACGCCAGGCGGGCGCTGCTGTACCTTCTCGGCCTCGGAGCGGTCGTCGCCGCGTTCTTCGCGAACGACGGCGCGGCGCTGATCCTCACTCCGATCGTCTACCAGCAGATGCGCGCGCTCGGCTTCGAGAGGCGCCAGGCGCTCCCCTTCGTGATGGCCGCGGGGTTCATCGCCGACACCACGAGCCTTCCGCTCGTGGTGTCGAACCTGGTCAACATCGTGAGCGCCAACTACTTCCACGTTGGCTTCGTCACCTATGCCGCCACCATGACCCCGGTCGACGTCGTCTCCTTCGTCGCAAGCGTCGCCGTCCTGTTCGTCTTCTACCGTCGCTCGATCCCGGCGCGCTTCGATGCGCGGGACCTCCGATCCCCTGCGCGCGCGATCGCGGACCTGCGGCTGTTCCGGGCCGGCTGGGTCGTGCTCGGTGTGCTGCTGGGCGGCTACCTGCTCTCCGAGCCGCTGCACTTCCCCGTCGCGATCCCCGCCTCGATCGCCGCGGCGGCGTTCCTCGCCTTCGCGTCACGCTCGGACGCCGTCTCGAGCGCGGCCGTGGTGCGGGAGGCACCGTGGCGGATCGTGGTGTTCTCCGTCGGCATGTACCTCGTCGTCTACGGCCTCTTCAACGCGGGGCTCACCGTCTACCTCTCGGACCTGATGCGGGCGTCAGCCGACGCCGGCGTCGTGCCGGCGGCACTAGCGGGCGGGTTCGCCACCGCCGGGCTCTCGGCGGTGATGAACAACATGCCGACCACCCTCGTCGCCGCCCTCTCGGTCCACGGGGCCCACGTCGCGGGCACGACGCACCGCGTGCTCGTCTACGCGGACGTGGTCGGCGCGGACCTCGGCCCGAAGTTCACCCCGATCGGCTCCCTCGCGACCCTGCTGTGGCTCCACGTCCTCGACAAGAGAGGCATCAAGATCACCTGGGGCCAGTACCTGCGCCAGGGCATCGTGCTCACCGTCCCCGTCCTCGCCGTCACCCTGCTCGCGCTCGCCGGCTGGGTCCTCGTCCGCTGACGGCACCCCCGGGGCGACGCGGCCTCGGTCAGTCCGGTGTGCGCGCAGTGGTCGTAGGGTCGTGCCAGCGGCCGTGCGGGGCGATGAGCTCATCTGCGGCGTCGGGTCCCCAGCTGCCCGGCGCGTACGGGAGCGCACGGTGATGGTGCTCGAGGACGGGGTCGACGACCGCCCAGGCGGCGTCGACCGCGTCTGCTCTCGTGAACAGCGCCCCGTCGCCCGCCAGCGCGTCGGCGAGCAGGCGGGCGTAGGGTTGCTCGTCGCTGGGCTCTGCATCGAGCAGTGCCAGCTCGCGCTGGTCGCCCACGAACTGCTCCCCCGGACGCTTGACGCGCGCTGCCAGCGCGATCATCGGGCTCGGCGAGAGTCCGAAGCGCAGGTAGTTCGTCCGGCTGCCCGCCGCCACGGCGTCGTCGAACAGGGGCTGTGGCGGTGGCTTCAGCTCGACCAGCACCTCTGCTGCCGTCACGGCCAGGCGCTTGCCGGACCGCACGTACCACGGCACGCCGGCCCAACGCCACGAATCGATCCACAGCCGGAGCGCGCAGAAGGTCTCGACGTCGGAGTCCCTCGCGACCCCCTCCTCGTCTCGATAGCCGGTGAACTGGCCCCGGACGACGTCGTCGGGGGAGAGCGGCCGCATCGCTCTGAAGACGTTCAGCTTCCCGGTCTGCACGGCGTCCATTCCCTGGTAGCTGGGGGGCTCCATCGCGAGCAGCGCAACGATCTGGAAGAGGTGGTTCTCGATCACGTCTCGCAGGCAGCCCACGCTCTCGTAGAAGGCGCCTCGGCCCTCCACCCCGAACGCCTCGGCCAAGGTGATCTGGACGCTCGAGACGTAGTTGCGGTTCCACACCGGCTCCAAGAAGGCGTTCGCGAAGCGGAAGTAGAGGAGGTTCATGATCTCCTCTTTGCCGAGGAAGTGGTCGATGCGGAAGATCGCGGCCTCTTCGAACGCAGAGCGCAGCACCGCGTTGAGCGCCCGTGCCGAGGCGAGATCACGTCCGAAGGGTTTCTCGACGATCACCCTGGCGCCATCGTTCAGCCCCGCGGCCCGGAGCCCCTCGATCACCGTTGCGAACGCGGAGGGCGGGACGGCGAGGTAGTGGGCGGGCCGGTGCGCGTGCGCGTCGCCGAGCGCCCGCCGGAGCCGGTCGAAGGTGACCGCATCGCCGTAGTCGCCGTCGACGTAGCCCAGCAGCGAGAGCAACTGGTCGAGCGCGCTCGGGTCGTCGACGCCTCGCGGGGTGCGCGCGACGCTGTCGCGTGCGCGGTCCCGGAGCTTGCCCAGGTCCCATCCCGAGAAGGCGACCCCGATGACCGGCACGGTCAACGTGCCGCGCTTCACCATCTGGTACAGGGCAGGGAAGATCATCTTGTGGGCGAGGTCGCCCGTGGCGCCGAAGAACACCAACGCGTCGGCGGCCCCTCCGCGCGAGTCGTCGACGGTCGGCTTCCGCACCGCGCCAGAGCCGTCGCCTGCGTCGCCTGCGTCGCCTGCCGGGACGTCCACGGTTCGCTCCTTTCTCATCCGCTCTCGGCGTCCCCGAGCGGTTCGATGACGGTGCCGGCGTTCCCGGCGAGCAGCAGCGGTGCGGTCGCGACGCCCCTCACCGGGAGCGCGTTCTCGA
>JAJYYT010000184.1 GCA_021800645.1 Actinomycetes bacterium | reverse complement strand
CGGCGTTCGTGCTCAAGTACCTCCAGGACAAGAATGCCGTCGTCATGGACGTGGGCGAGGACCTGAAGTGGATCGCGTGGGCCATCATGGACCAGGAGATGCGCATCATGGCAGGGTTGAAGCCGGTCGCCAACGAACATGCACCTCTGATGATCTGGACCTCGTCGAACATCAAGAAGGCCGGTAGCCCGCCCCAGCAGTCGGAGGGCTACGGCAACGGGTTCGTCACCGGGTACCAGAAGCTGTGGGAGCTGAAGAAGGGCTAGGTGTCACCGCAGCCGTCGCGGGCGAGCGCACAGCCCGACGCCATGGACTCCCCGATCCTCGAGATCGAGCGGCTCTCGAAGTCCTTCGGGAGCACGCGAGCGCTCGACGGGGCATCCCTCACCGTCATGCCCGGGCGGGTCCACGGGCTCGTCGGTCAGAACGGGTCGGGCAAGTCCACGCTGGTCAAAGTGCTCGCCGGGTACCACGAGCCCGATCACGGCGCGCGCATCACGATGGACGGGACGGAGGTGACGGCGTCGTTGCCGGGGGGCGGCAGCAGAGCCCACGGCCTGCGCTTCGTGCACCAGGACCTCGGCGTCGTGCGTGAGCTGTCGGTGACCGAGAACCTCTTCGTCGACCGGTTCGCCGCCGAGCGGTGGGGCGTTCTGCGCTGGCGTGCGGAGCACGCCAGGGCCGCCGCGTTGCTGCGATCGTTCGGGGTCGACCTCGACCCGCGGCTGCGCCTCTCCGACCTGTCCGCGGCCGCCCAGGCCATGGTGGTCATCGTGCGGGCTGCCGAGGGGCTGCGCGACTCGGAGGCCCAGGGCGGGAGACGAGGTGTGCTCGTGCTCGACGAGGCGACCGCATCGCTCCCCCTCGTCGCTCGGGCCCAGCTGCGAGCGGTGGTGCGCGAGGTCGTCGGCCTCGGCCACGGCGTGCTGTTCGTGTCCCACTTCCCCGACGAGGTTCTCGACTGGGCCGATCACGTGACCGTGCTGCGTGACGGTCGGGTAGTCGCGGACCGCTCGACGGAGGGGATGGACGAGAACGAGCTCGTGGAGCTCATCATCGGCCGGAGCATCCAGCCGCTCGAACCGGCTGGCGCACTGTCCCGGGACCAGGGCGCGCCGGTGGTGACGGTGGCGGGCCTGTACGGCAGCGAGATCGAGGGTCTCGATTTCGACGTGCGCCCGGGCGAGGTGCTCGGCATCACGGGCCTCGTCGGGTCGGGGTTCGACGAGGTCTGCCGAATCCTGGGCGGGGCAGCTCCTGCCAGAACCGGGCTGCTGGAGCTCGATGGCAGGCGGTGGGATCTCGCCTCGTTCTCCCCGGTGGACGCCCGCCGCGCCTCG
Organism: Actinomycetes bacterium; assembly: GCA_021800645.1. The sequence continues at coordinate 3,663 of JAJYYT010000184.1, read as the reverse complement.
ATCGCCTACGTGCCCCAGGATCGTCAACACCAGGGAGCGGCACCCACCCTCACGGTCCTCGAGAACATCTCCCTGCCGATCCTCGATCACCACCGCGGCATGGGGGACCGGATCAGGCATCGCCAGCTCCGGCGCGAGGTCACGCGCCTGCTGCACGAGCACGACGTCGTGCCGGCCGACCCGGACCTCCCGCTGCGGAGCCTGAGCGGCGGCAACCAGCAGAAGGTGGTCATCGCCAAGGCCATGGCGGCGGCTCCCCGGGTGCTCGCGCTCGTCGAGCCGACGCAGGGCGTCGACGTCGGCGCGCGTGGCGAGATCCTCCGCAAGCTGCGCGACGCCGTCCACCGCGGCACGGCCGTCGTATGCGCGACCACCGACGCGGGCCAGCTCGAGGAGCTCTGCGACCGGGTCCTCGTGCTGCGCCGGGGAAGGCTCGCCGCGGAGCTGAGTGGTGACGCGATCAACGAGGACCGGATCCTCGAAGAGACCTACCGGGTGGTTGCCGACGCGCGAGAGGCGGTCTGAACCCATGGGCGCGATGTGGCGCTGTGGTGACGAGGCTGTCCCTCTCGTAGGGGCTCGCCGCTCCGAGGAGGCAGACTCGTGAGAGGAAGTGGCGAGGTCGACGGGGTCGCCATCGACGGGTACCGGTCGGAGGAGCCCCCTGCCGGCGGGAACACCTCCCTCGCCGTCGTCGGGCCCCCCGCGCTCGGCCGGCGCCGCGTGGCCCTCGACTGGCTCGGCCGGGGGTCGGTCCCCCTGGCGTGGCTGGCCGTCGTCGTCATCTTCAGCATCTCGAGCCCGTCGACGTTCCCGACGATCGGCACCTTCGGGAGCATCTTCGGTTCCCAGGCTGTGCTCGTCATCGTGACGCTCGGTCTTCTCGTGCCGTTGCGCGCGGGGGACTACGACCTCTCGGTCGCAGGAACGCTCACGCTCTCGTCGATGATCATCGGCCGGTTGAACGGCGGCGGCGGGATGGAGATCTGGCTGGCGGTCGTGATCGCGCTCGCGATCGGCGTGGGCGTCGGTCTCGTGAACGGCTTCTTCGTGCGGGTGTTCGGGATCAATCCTTTCATCGTGACCCTCGGCATGGGCACGCTCCTCCTTGGGATCACGCTGCTCATCAGCAACGACCAGACGTACGCCGGCGTCTCGCAGGGCCTCGTGAACATCACCGAGGTCGATCGCTTCCTCGGCATCCCGCTCGAGTTCTATTACGCCCTGGCTGTGTGCGCTGCGGTGTGGTACGTCTTCGAGCACACCACGCTCGGTCGGCGGCTCCTCTTCGTCGGCAGCGGGAGGGAGGTCGCGAGGCTGAGCGGTGTGCGCGTCGAGCGCATCCGGGTCGGCTCGCTGGTCGTAGCAGGGCTGCTCGCGGCGGTGGCGGGCATCTTCTTCGCCGGCACGTCGGGCGCCGCCAACCCGACCGCCGGTGCGAGCTTCCTGCTGCCGGCCTTCGCGGCGGCGTTCCTCGGCGGGACCACGATCACGCCCGGGCGCTTCAACGCGTGGGGCACCATCATCGCGGCCTACTTCCTCGTGACGGGGGTGACGGGGCTCGCGATCCTCGGGGTCCAGAGCTGGGTGCAGGACGTCTTCTACGGAGGGGCCCTTATCCTCGCCGTCGCCTTCGCGCAGCTTTCGAAGGGCCGCCAGGCGCAGGAGATCATCTGATGGGGATCGCCGGCGCGGTCGGTGCGCAGGGCGCGAGCAAGAGCGGCGCGAGCAAGATCAGGAGGAGCGAGCACGCCGCCCTCCTGGCACGCCACCGCAAGGTCGTCCCCTCCTGGGTCGGCCTGTACTACGACGAGCCGATCGAGCTGGTGAGCGGGAAGGGTTGCTGGGTCACGGACGCAGAGGGGAACACCTACCTCGATCTGTTCGGAGGCATCCTCACCACGAGCATCGGTCACGGCGTCGACGAGTTCGTAGAAGCGGTCCGCGCCCAGGCCGGGCGCATGGTCCACTCCTCGACGCTGTACCTCATCCGGCCGATGGTGGAGCTCGCGGAGCGGATCGCGAGTCTCTCCGGGATCCCCGACGCCAAGGTGTTTCTCTGCAATTCGGGCACCGAGGCGGTCGACGCCGCGCTCATGATGTGCGCGACGGCGCGGCGGTCCAACCAGGTCCTGGCCGTGCGCAACAGCTACCACGGCCGGTCCTTCTCCGCCGTGGCGGTCACCGGGAACCGCTCGTGGTCTCCCTCCTCCTTCTCGCCGCTCGTGGTGAGCTGGGTCCACGCCGGCGACGCGTACCGGGGGATCTTCGCGGGCAGGACGCCTGCCGAGCTCATCGACGCGGCGGCCCGTGACCTCGAAGAGCTGATCGCGACGACCACGGCGGGCGACGTCGCGTGCCTGATCGCCGAACCGATCCAAGGGGTCGGAGGGTTCGTCGTGCCGCCCGACGGGTACTTCGGCGCTCTCCAGCGCGTGCTTTCTCGCTACGGCATCCTCTTCGTCTCCGACGAGGTGCAGACCGGATGGGGACGGACGGGGGAGCACTTCTGGGGCTACCAGGCCCACAGCGTGGAGCCCGACCTTCTCACCTTCGCGAAGGGTCTCGGCAACGGGCTCGCCATCGGTGGGGTGGTGGGGAGAACGCCGGTGGTCGACGCGATCCCGGCGAGCTCGATCTCCACCTTCGGCGGCAATCCGCTCGCGGCCGCCGGCGCGCTCGCGACGCTCCAGTACATTTGCGACCATGACCTGCAGCACCATGCGTCGACGGTGGGGCGCCGCATGCGCCATCGCCTGGAGCACGGTGCGGCCGGCCTGGCGACGGTCGGCGAGATCCGCGGCAAGGGGCTCATGATCGGCGTCGACCTGGTCGTGCCTGGGACGACCGACCCGTCCCCCGTGACCGCCGACGCCGTGCTCGATGCCGCACGCGTCGACGGCGTGCTCGTGGGCAAAGGCGGCCTCTACGGCAACGTGCTGCGGATCTCCCCACCGATGACGCTGAGCGCCGCAGAGGCGGACGAAGGCGTCGACCGGCTCCTCCACGCGATGCACGCGGTGGAGCAGGCCGCTGCGCCGGATCAGGCCGCTGCGCGAGGGACTGGCGGTTCGCTCGGCATGGACGGCGGTCGATGAAGCACACACCCCCGGCGCACGCCGGGGGACGAGGCAGACGAGTGGGACGAGACGGACGAGGAGGTTCCAAGTGCCCGACATCGTGAGAGCCGCGCTGGTCCAGGCGAAGTGGACCGGCGACAAGGAGTCGATGATCGACTCCAACCTGGTGCTCGCCAAGGACGCGGCCGCGCAGGGTGCACAGGTGCTGTGCTTCCAGGAGCTCTTCTACGGCCCGTACTTCTGCCAGGTGCAGGACCCCGAGTACTACGCCTACGCGGAGCCCATCCCGGGGCCGACGACCGAGCGGATGATCGAGCTGGCCCGACAGACCCGGATGGTCGTCGTCGCGCCGATCTACGAGGAGGAGCAGCCCGGCGTCTACTACAACACGGCGGTCGTGATCGATGCCGACGGGCGCTACCTCGGCAAGTACCGCAAGCACCACATCCCCCAGGTGAAGGGGTTCTGGGAGAAGTACTACTTCCGCCCGGGGAACCTCGGGTACCCCGTGTTCGAGACGGCGGTCGGGCGGGTCGGCGTCTACATCTGCTACGACCGGCACTTCCCCGAGGGCTGGCGTGCC
>JAJYYT010000183.1 GCA_021800645.1 Actinomycetes bacterium | reverse complement strand
TCGGGCTCGTGATGGGGACGTGCGTCTACCACATCGCCCATCGCGGAGTCGGTCAGACGCTGCGCAGCACGGGCCGCAACGTCGAGCTGCCGAATTTCACCCAGGCGCTCTACGAAGCCCGCGAGCTGGCGATGACCCGGATGCAGGACGAGGCGAACGAGCTCGGCGCGACGGGGATCGTCGGGGTACGGCTCGAGGAGAAGAGCCACATGTGGGGCGACCACACGATCGAATTCCTCTCGCTTGGGACCGCGGTCGCTCGCTCCGAAGGCGACCACACGATCCCGCAGCCGAAGACGATCATCTCTCTCGACGGCTGATGGCCTCGACAGCCGGTAACGGGCTCCCCGAGGCGGCCACTCGTCGGCTCGCCGAAGGGGCGTGGTCGTCAGGCCTCTCCGTCGCCGACTTCGCGTCGTGCCTGGACATGGGGATGCAGCCGGTGGGCTACGTCCAGGGCTACGCGGTCCTGCAGTGGAGCTGGTACATGACCACAGGCGGGTTCGGCATGGGGTTGGGCGGGTTCGGCGGCGGCTGGACGAGCGCGCCGCAGCGCCGCGGGCAGTACGTCGAGCAGTGGCAATGCCCGCACGGCTTCGTGAGCGCCGAGCACCGCATGTACGGCGCGAACTACGAGCTCACATGGCTCGAGGACAGCTGGGCGTCGGGATGGGGGCTCGCGACCGGGCGAATGGTCGAAGAGGCGAAGGCTCTGGGCGCGACCGGCGTCGTCGGCGTCCTCGATGCCATGCGCCCGCTCGTCGGCGGCGCGATGGTCGAATTCTCCGCAAGTGGCACCGCGGTCGTGGTCCCAGACATCCCGCGCCCTGCGACCCCCTTCAGCACGTACCTCTCGGGCCAGCGGCTTGCGAAGCTCATCGAGGCCGGGTTCGCTCCGGTCTCGGTGGTCGCCACGCTGAGCGCCGTCCGGATGCTGGGCTACTGCATCACCCACTATCAGCTCGCGGGATCCGGCGTCGGCACCTGGTACGGCCAGGGCGCTGCGGGGGTGTCCGGCGTCGGTCCGGTGGACCAGGTGAACCGTGCCGAGGCTGCGGCTCGGCGCATCGCTCGCGAGCGCGTCCGCTCCCAGCTCGGCACCGACCTCCTCCACGGCGCGACCTTGGAGCGCTCGGAGCGCGAGATCGGGGAGGGCGACCTCTCGATCCAGTGCACGCTGAAGGGCAACAGGGTTCGGCGGTTCAAGGAGTTCGACCCGCTGCCCGAAGCGGTCCCCGTCGTCCGGTTGACGTGACGAGCAGGAGCGCTGAGGGAACGACGTGAGGCTTCGCGACGAGGTTCGGCAGGCGGTCTCGGCGCTGTCCGCCTCGCCTGGCGGTGCGGACCGGGCAGCCGGCCCGCACGGCACCACGTCGGACCTCACGATCGACGAGACCCTGCTCCTCCACTCCGCTGGTTGGGAGCCGGTCGACCTCGTCTACGGCATCTCGTGGTGGTCGATCCCCTGGGGCGTGTGGCAATGGACCACCGGAGAGGTGCAGGAGGCGTCGGCGGCGTTCACCGGGGCGGTGGACCACGCCGCGAAGCTGCTCCGGCAGTCCTGTGAGCAGGCAGGAGCCTCAGGAGTGCTCGGTGTCGACGTGGGCCTGCGGGTGTCCTCCCACCACGTGTCTCTCGAGCTGACCGGGACGGCGGTGCGCCGCACGGACGCGCGCTCGCACCACTTCGAATTCGTCTCGGATCTCTCCGCGCGCGACTTCGTGCTCCTCACCCGCGCGGGGTGGTGGCCGCTCGGTCTCGCCGCCGGCGCGAGCTTCGTGATCGCCCCGCGCCGGACCGCACGCGAGTGGGCGGCGCAACAGGGCCAAAACGTCGAGCTTCCGAACCTGACGCAGGCGCTCTACCTGGCGCGCGAACGCGCGATGGAACGCATGCAGCGCTCCGGCGCCACGATGAAAGCGGAAGGCATCGTCGCGGTGAAGCTGCGCGAGGGCAAAGCGAGCTCGAGCATGAGGGTGATCCAGTTCGTCGCGATCGGCACCGGGGTGCACCTGCGCACAGCCGCGCACCGTTCCATCGCGCCGGAGATGGTGGTCCCCCTCGACGAACGGGTGCGGTTGTTCGAGGTGAAGAGCCTCCGCAGCGCCGGAGGCGAGTGACGTCCGTCAGCCGGGTCGCCGCCCGGCCTGGTTGATCAGCTGGGTCGCCGCCCGGCCTGGTTGATCAGCTGGGTCGCCGCGGCACGGAAGTACTCGGCCATCTGCGCTTCGTCCTCCTCGCCGATCCCTGCGTCGGAGAGCGCCGCGAGCATCAGGCGCAGCCATGCGTCGCGCTCCGCGAGCCCGATGGCGAACGGCGCGTGGCGCATGCGCAACCGTGGATGACCGCGGCGCTCCTCGTAGGTGCGCGGACCTCCCCAGTACTGGACGAGGAACAGTCGCAGATGCTCCTTTGGCGCCTGGAGGTCCTCGGGGTAGAGCGGGCGGAGCACGGGGTCAGAGGCGACCCCTTCGTAGAAGCGGTCCACCAGAGACGTGAAGAACGCCTCGCCACCCACTCGCTCGTACATGGTGGTGCTCACGGCGAGGAAGCTAGACGTCCGAGCGGTCCGCCGGCGCACACGATCGAGACCCCGAGCCGCGGTGCCTACACTCCTGCTCGCGACCCGGCGGTGCCGGCACGTCGTCTGCGGCCGTAGTTCAATGGCAGAACCTCAGCCTTCCAAGCTGATGATGCGGGTTCGATCCCCGTCGGCCGCTCGTCTCGGAGGCTGCCCGGCACGATGTCAGGGAGGCCGCCTTGGAGGCCGTCCGGCACCACGCCGGTTCCCCGCTCGTCGCATCCGGCGGGCCGCGACGGCGGGCTGCGACGGCGGGCAGACATTGTGACGACGTGGTTGCCGATGTTGCGATCCGTTTGCGGCGGTGTACTGTCGGGCGGTAAGGATCCCATGCGGTAGGGGGGTCCCGGGCACGCAAGCAATGCAGGGAAGCGATGAAGGGAGACGAACGATGATGAAACTGAGCAAGTCTCTTGCGATCTTCGCAGCGGGCGCCGCCGCGCTCGGCGGCGCGCTGGCCTACGGCGCGTCGTCCTACGCGGGCACGGCGGCCAAGCCGGGTGCCACGGCGACCGGCGTCCACCTCCTGGGGTTCCTCTCGGGCAGGTTGGGCGACGCAGTCCTGGGCGGGACGGGCCTGCCCAACAACGCGGTGGGCACCACAGGGGACTTCTACCTGGACACCACGAGAGGCGTGCTCTTCGGGCCCAAGACATTGGGGCATCTGCATCCCTGGGGGGCCGGCAGGAGCCTCATCGGCGCGAGGGGTGCGCCGGGTCCACGAGGTCCGCAAGGTGCGCGTGGGCCTGCCGGACCGGCGGGTCCGAAGGGCACACCCGGCACGTCCATCCTGAGCGGCTCGACGCCTCCGACCACCCAGGGCTCGACAGGGGACTTCTACCTGGACACCTCGACCGTCTCGCTCTACGGGCCGAAGACCTTCGGGCGGTGGCCCGCCGCCGGGACGAGCCTCGTCGGGCCGCCGGGGCTCGTCTGGAAGGGCACGTACAGCCCCGTCGCCACCTACACACGGGGCGACGCCGTCTCCGAGACAGGCTCGAGCTACGTGTCGCTCACGACACGGAACGTCGGCAGGCCCACGACCACAACGTCGAGCTGGGCGCTGCTCGCGGCCAAGGGCGCAGCCGGCGCTACGACCACGTCTCCGGCCACCCAGACAGTGCTGGTCGACAGGGCGACGTTCAGCGTCGCAGGTGCGGCCTCCACCACCAACCCGGGCGTGGGCAGCGGCGTCGCCGCCTGTCCGGCAGGGTACGCCGTCACGGGCGGCGGGTACACGAGCAGCGTGGACCAGGTGCATGCCGCGCAGAACGACGGACCGGTCCTGGCGGGGACGACCTGGGAATGGGGGGTGTCAGTGACCAACGCGACAGCGAAGTCCGCGACGGTGACGGTCTACGCGATCTGTGCGAAGGGAGCGGGGCACTTCACATGACCGGTGGCCTTCCGGCCTGAGATGCCGGGTCCGACCTCCCGGTAGCCGCACCTCCCGCCGGTGCGCGAGCTCGTGGTCCTCGGGACCGCCAGCCAGGTGCCGACGCGCGAGAGGAACCACAACGGCTACTTCCTGCGCTGGGACGACGACGGGGTGGTGTTCGATCCGGGCGAGGGGACCCAGCGCCAGCTGCTCTTCGCGGGCGTCCGCGCGTCCGCGGTGACGAGGATCTGCATCACGCACTTCCACGGCGACCACTGTCTCGGCCTGCCAGGCGTGCTGCAGCGCCTGTCGCTCGACGGCGTGACCCGTCCTGTCGCGCTCAGCTTCCCGGCATCCGGGGCGGTGTACGTCGACAGGCTCCGGCACGCGTCCGTCTTCGATGACAGGCTCGACCTCCGCCTGCTGCCGGTCGGCGCCGAGGCTGCAGGTCGTGGGCTCCTCACCGTGGACGACGCGGGCCACTGGGCCCTCAGGGCGGCCGCGCTCCGCCACTCCGTCGAGACGATCGGCTGGCGCGTGGAAGAGCGCCCAGGTCGCAGGATGCTTCCTGAGCGGCTCGCCCGAGCGGGGATCGCAGGGGCGGACGTCGGACGGCTCGAGCGCGAAGGCGCGGTCGTCGTCGGAGGGCGCCGGATCGAGCTCGAAGAGATGAGCGTCGTCCGTCGTGGACAGGTCGTGGCGTTCGTGATGGACACCGCCTGGTGCGACGGCGCCGTCGAGCTCGCTTCCGGTGCTGACCTCCTCGTCTGCGAAGCGACCTTCGCCTCGGCGGAGGCGGACCTTGCCGCCGCGTACGGCCACCTCACCGCCTCCCAGGCCGGCCGGCTCGCCGCCGAGGCGGGGGCCCGTCGCCTTCTCATCACCCACTTCTCGCAGCGTTACCCAGACGTGAGCACCCTTCTGGAGGAGGCCGCAGCCGCGTTCTCCGGGGACGTGGTCGCAGCCGCAGACCTCATGCGCGTGGCGATCCCGCCGAGCAGGGCGGGCTGAGCGTCGCAGGGCGCGCTGCCTCGCCCTCGCGCTGCCC
>JAJYYT010000182.1 GCA_021800645.1 Actinomycetes bacterium | reverse complement strand
TCCAGAGCCGTCGGCGCCTCGGGCTCACCGCCACCTTGGTCCGCGAGGACGGCAAGGAGGGCGACGTCTTCAGCCTCATCGGCCCCAAGCGGTTCGACGTGCCGTGGCGCGACGTGGAGGCCCAGGGGTACATCGCCCCGGCCTCCTGCACCGAGGTGCGGGTGACGCTGGCCGACGAGGAGCGCATGGCCTACGCCCTGGCCGAGCCGGCCGACCGGTACCGGGCGGGGGCGACCGCCCGCTCCAAGCTCGCCGTCGTCGAGGCGTTGTGCGCTGGCGCGGTCGCCGCCGGGGAGCCGACGCTGGTGATCGGCCAGTTCCTGGACCAGCTGGAGGTGCTCGGACGGCGCCTGGGCGCCCCGGTCCTCACGGGGGCGACGTCGACCGCCGAGCGCGAGCGGCTCTTCGCCTCCTTCCGTGCGGGCGAGATCCCGGTGCTCGTCGTGTCGAAGGTCGCGAACTTCTCCATCGACCTCCCGGAGGCGAGCGTGGCCATCCAGGTGTCGGGCACCTTCGGGAGCCGCCAGGAGGAGGCCCAGCGCCTGGGCCGCCTGCTCAGGCCCAAGCACGACGGCCGCCAGGCCCACTTCTACTCGGTGGTGGCCCGCGACACGAACGACCAGGAGTTCGCCGTCCGCCGCCAACGTTTCCTCGCCGAGCAGGGCTACGCCTACCGCATCGTGGACGCCGAGCAGGTGCTGGGGGAGCTCGCCGTCTGAGGTCAACGTTCGTACGGCGCCGTCCCGGGCGGCCGGGCTTCGCTCCTCGGTGCCCCGGAGGTGCGGCGCTGCTCGACGGGCGCTACTCCAAGGGCCCCGCCGCGAGGATCCGTTCCTGCTCGGCGGCCTGCTTGCGCACGCTCGAGAACGCGAGCACGAGGTAGACGATCGCAGCGACCCCGATGCCGAGGTAGATGCTGAAGTCGGCGCCGTAGCCGTGGGGGTCGCGGGTCGCGTACGTGACCTCGTTCAACCAGGTCGGCAGGTGGAAGGTGGCCGACAGGGCCGAGATGGCCGCGAACATCCCCACGACCTGGGCGACGATCGCCGGCCAGAAGAAACCCCCGCTGCGGTAGTAGAGGCTGTCGCGGCCGGTGCGCTGGAGCTGCGCCGGCACGTACTTGAACCGGCGCAGGATCCAGTCGACCATGTAGATGCCGAACCACGGGGCGATCCAGACGATCACCACGTCGACGAAGTCCTTCAAGTAGGAGGAGAACGACGTGCTCAGGACGGCGAAGATGGTGAACCCGAGGACGATCAGGCAGTCGATCACCACTGCGACGTAGCGCTTCACCGGCACGCCCATGGCCTGGAGGGTGACCCCCGAGGAGTACAGGTCGAGACCGTTGATCGCGAAGATCTGCAGGATCGCGAAGACGAGGAAGAGCACCACGAACCACGACGGGATGATGCTCTGCTGCGACAGGGCTTTGAACGTCGACCCTGTGACGCCGGCGCCCTTGACGAAGGTGTACACGGCGGCGCCCAGGAGCATCACCAGGATCTCTGGGATCGCGGTCGCGACGAAGACCCAGCCGACGATCGAGGACTTCTTGGCATTCGGTCGGCAGTAGCGCGAGTAGTCGTTCCCGCACTCGGTCCACCCGAGCCCTGACAACGTGATCGTGAACGCCAAGCCCTCCATGTAGGTCTGCCAGTCCGCGCCGTGCGCGACAGCGGTCGTGGTCGCGTGCGGGACCGCGAAGCCCAGCAGGATGGCGAAGATGACGAGGAAGGGGATCGCCAGCCAGCGCAGCACCTTCACCATGGTGGCGTGGCCGAGGAACGGCAGGACGCCCTGGATGGCGACCGCCACGATCACGAAGACGATCTTGGTCGGGTCGCCGACGCCGAAGCCGGCCTTCTCGGTGAGCACGGCTCCGGCCAGGACGATGAGGAAGATGCCCTCGACCTCGAACCCGAGCTGGGTGATCCAGTTGAAGAAGGCGATGCCGCGCGACCCGTTCGGCCCGTAGGCGGCGCGGTTGGTGCCGAACACGGTCGTGCCGGCCTGCGGGCCCTGGAGGCTCGAGAGCCCGAGCAGCAGGTACGAGAGGTTCCCGATGACGATGATCGAGAGGGCCTGCCAGAAGGTGAACCCGAAGGTCATGAGGATGGCGCCGTAGATGAAGTACTCGACCTGGACGCTCGCGCCCGCCCACATCCAGCCGACGTCGCTCGGTTTCGCCCAGCGCTCACCAAGCGAGATGTAGTCCACCCCGTGCGTCTCGACGTGGAACGGCTCGTCCGACTCGGGCAGGTCTCCGAGGGACGGGACGTCCCTTGTCAGCGCCGTCGTCATTGGTCCCCCTCGTTGGTCAGGTCGCCCGCACCATACGTGCTCCAGCCGGTCACGTCGAGGAATCGTACGGAACCTGCGGGACGAGCTTCCTCCGGTCGCGGCGCCTGATGGTCCGCGGCGGAGCGACGTGCCCCTGGACGCCGCGAGCGAACGGTAGGCTCGGATCGTCCGCCGGACCCGGAGAGCTGCTTGGACCGGCGACAGTCGTCCGGAGGCGACCACCGCTCGTCGGCGGAAAAGGGGGCTCTCGTGGTGAAGAGGGGCTGGATCTCGCTCGCGCTGACCCTCGGTGCCCTGGCGGCCGTCGGCTTCGGCTTTGGCGCGACGGCACCGACTGGAGGGGCCGCGCCGGCCGAGGTGACCTGGTCGGCGGTGTCTCCGAGCCCCGAACCCTTGTCGAGGTCGGGGGCTGCGGCCGTCTACGACCCGGCGACGAGGACGGTGGTGCTCTTCGGCGGGGACAGCCCGAGCAGGGGTGCGCTACGCACAACGTGGAGCTGGAACGGGTCGGTTTGGACGAAGCTCTCGCCGCCGAGGAGCCCCCCCGCGCGCTACGGGGCCTCCATCGCGTACGACGCCGCCACCGGGACGGTGCTGCTCTTCGGGGGGACGGGCACAGGAAGGATCTTCGGCACAACGTGGAGCTGGAACGGCTCCACGTGGAGCGAGGTCCTCCCGCAGCGAGGGCCCTCTCCTCGTCTGGCGGCGTCCATGGCGTACGACCCGCGCACCGGCACCGTGGTCCTGTTCGGAGGAAAGGGGCCGACGGGGCTCGCGCTCGGCACAACCTGGAGCTGGAACGGCGCGCGCTGGTCCCGGGAGGGAGCCGCGGTCGGTCCGCGGCCTCGGTCGGGCGCCGCGATGTGCTACGACGCCGCGACCGGATCGCTCGTGCTGTTCGGCGGCTTGTACACGAAGAGCTCCCCGTTGAGCACAACGTGGAGCTTCGACGGGAGCAGGTGGACGCGGGTGGTCACGCACGTGGCCCCTCCGGCGCGCGAGCAGGCGTCGATGGTGTACGACGCCGCCCGAGCGTCTCTCGTCCTCTTCGGCGGCTTCGGGACGCACGCGGCCTTGGGCACAACGTGGACCTGGGATGGGAGCTGGTCGAAGCTCCTTCTTCCGAGCAGTCCTCCTGCACGCTACGGCGCCTCGATGGCCTACGACACCGCCACCTCGAGCGCGGTCCTCTTCGGCGGTGTTCACCGGGAGAACGACGTGCTGCGGACAACCTGGCTGCTCCACGGCTGACCTGCCGCTCGAGAGCCGGCGAACGGCGTCACCCGGCTCGCTCGGCACGAGGCCGCGGCAGGCACTCAGCGCTCGGGCCCAGGCGTGAAGATTCTCTCGATCACCAGCGCGCGGAGAGATGCCACCCGGCCGAGGGGCGTCGTTGCCGGACACCTCTCGTCGACGGACGACCTCGGGCCGTAGGGGACCACCCTCGACCTTTCGAGCGTTCCCCTTCCCTCCGTCCCCACGACGCGGAAAGGTGGCCGGACGCTGGGTGGCTCGGCTCGAGGCGGGTCGACAGGCCTCCGCCCTGCGCTGAGGCCGTCGTCGGCACCGCAAGGCGCTCGACGACCCTGTTCGCGCTCGGTGAGACCGTCTGCGTGCTCGCCGCCGCCCTTGGAGCGCCTGGGGTCGTGCCGCTTGCGGGCGAGGTCGTGCCGGAGCTGGTGGCCGACGCCGTCGATCCGCCCGGTGTCGTCGTCGGGTTCGCTGTGGCTGGATCGCCGGGCCGGACGAAGAGCACGGTGAGCGAGCCCGTCCCGGCATTCTGCTGCACCTGCGCTTCGGCGACGAACTCTCCGGACAGACCCCACGGGATCGTCCCGACCTGTCCGGTGGTGGCCGCAGGCGTGCCGGCGCCCTCGGGTGCGGTGGTGCCCAAGGGCGTCGCCACGCTCACGTTCCCGCGGAAGAGGTCCACGACATTGCCCGTGCCTGTGGCGGATGGTCGCGCGACGAGCAGGCCGACGAGCTGGACCTCCTGGCCTGTCGCGCCGGTCACGTCCATTGCGAGGACGGAGCCCTTCTCGGCGACGCACGCGTCGACGTTGACGCGGACCGGGGCTGTCGAGCCCGGTGTGGAGGGGGTCGGCGTCACGAGCCCTGTTCCTTGGAAAGCGGCGCAACCGCCGATCGTCGTCATGTCCAGGAACCCCGTGCTCAGTGCGGCGCCCGGTACGGAGGAGGTGAGGGGAGCGACCGACGTCGGCACGGTGACCCCTGGGAACCCTGTGACGCCTGTGCACGCTGCGAGGGGGAGCACGAGGGCGGAGCTCTGAGATCGGTCGGCCGACGCCAGCGTCGCAGACGGGGTCGTGTCGGTCGCTGTCGCCGGGAGGGCCGGCGTCGGCGTCGACGACGCAGACGAAGTCGCGCACGAAGACGATCTCGTCTCCGTGGTCAAGGTCACGACCGTGGACGAGGTCGCTCCAGGGGTGGATGTCGACGTCGCGGGAGTGGAGGGTGTGGTGACGCCCGCGAGCGCGATCGAGCCCGTCGAGGACGTCGGTGTGGTCTTCTGAGCAGGGAATGCGTTCGCTGTCGCGCTTTGCTGAGGGGTCGCGGAGGCGGCGAGGGTGAACCATGCCGGGGCGCTCGTGGGGGTCGACGCCGTTGTTCCGGACGCCGTCGAGCCGGACGCCGTCGAGCCGGACGCCGTTGTTCCGGACGCCGTCGAGCCGGACGCCGTTGTTCCGGACGCCGTCGAGCCGGAC
>JAJYYT010000181.1 GCA_021800645.1 Actinomycetes bacterium | reverse complement strand
GGCGTCTGGCCGGCCCCCACCCGCGCGCCGACGCCAGGTGGATGCGCTCGTTCGACTGGCGCGGGCGGAGCCACGCGATCTTCCTCGACAGCGAGCGGCCGTTCAGTGAGCGAGTCGTCCGCTCTCAGCGCTTCTCGCAAGCACGTCCGGGGCGCTGGGGCGTCGCGCTGCTGAGCCGCCTGCCCGTCGAGGACACCGCCGTCATCGAGCTCGGGCGGCTCTCCCGCGACCGAGCGCGACGCGCGGCGCTGGTGGCGACGGTGGACGCGGGAACCGCCGTGGCCGTCGTCGGCACGCACATGTCCCACCTCACCTACGGCGCTGCCGGTCAGTTCGTGCGGCTCGCTCGAGCGATCGCGACCGAGGTGAGGGCGCGCCCTGCCATCCTTGCTGGTGACATGAACCTGTGGGGACCGCCGGTGAGCCTGTTCTTCCCCGGGTGGCGACGCGCGGCCGTCGCGAAGACCTGGCCCTCGTGGCGCCCGCACAGCCAGGTCGACCACGTCCTCGTGCGCGGGCCGTTCCGGGTGCTCGAGGCGCAGGCGCTCGCCTCGGTGGGCTCCGACCACCTTCCCATCCGTGTGACGCTCAGCCTGGAGGCGACGCCGTGACCACTCGTCGGCGCGCCCCGCGCTCGCCGGCGGTCGGCGACGTGGCGCGCCGGCACCTGGCGGCGGTCGGCGCGCTCGTCGGCGTGGCCGTCTTCGCCGGCGTGGCGTCGGGCGCGGCGCCCTTCACCGTCCCGAGCGACGTCGCGGTGGCCTTGCCCTCCGCGCTGTTCGTCGGCGCGATCGTGATGGAGCGGCTCCGCCCGGCCGCTGGACCATGGCGCCGCATGGACGCGACGCTGCCGGCGGGCGGCGAAGGGACGGCGGCCCCCTGGCTCGTCGTGATCGCCCTGGTCGTCGCCGTCGAGCTCGCGTCCTACTTCCACAGCGGCCCTCGTGCCCACTACCCCACCTTGAGCTACGGCATGAACGTGGTGTTCCGCTACCGGGCTGCCAAGGCGGCGGCATGGTTCACCTGGCTCGTGGTCGGCTGGTACCTCGTGCGCCGATGAGCTGGGCCGACGTCACCTACGCGCTGTGGGCGGTCGCCGCGCTGGGTTTCTTCGTCCTATGGCTCGCCGCTCGGCGCGCCTCGAAGCTCGGGCGAGCTCGGATCGGGCGTCCCTCGGTCCTGGTGCGAGACATGCTCGACGACCGGACGTGGCTGCGCATGCTCGTGGTGCTCGCCTGGGTGTGGCTCGGGGTGCACGCCTTCGCACGCTGACGACCCGAATGCGAGGCCCGCCCATAGCTGCTCGGGCTCCTTGCCTCTCGTCTCGGGAAGCGGCAGGAGCAAGCCGGTCGACGCGATCATCGGGAGGAAGACGACCGAGGACGCGAGCGCGAGGTGGTGCGAGGTCCCCCGAACGTCGGCGACCACGCCGAAGCACAGGAGCCCGGCGATCGCGCCGCCGGCACCGGCCGCGATGTACCACCCGGCCACCGAAGCCCTCACCGAGGTCGGGAGCAGCTCGTTCGCGAGGGACCCGCCAGCAGGCGCGAACAGCTGCCCAGCACGAAGATCGCGACGAACCACCAGACCGAGGAAGGACGCCGCCCTGATGACGGCGGGCCCGAGCACGCAGACGGCGACCAGCGCGGGGTCGGACCGACGACAGGTGCAAAACCCCGTCGCCCCGGCGATCGGCTGGGCGTCGCCCGGCTCGCCGGATCCCCCCACGGGCCTGAGGTGGGGCCGCCTGCAGCGCAGCACCGTGGTCGTGCACGGCGCAGACGACCCGCGAAGCACGAGGTGGAAAAAGGTCTTCGCCATGACTCGACTTGCCGCTCGATGCCTGCCACCATCGGAGGGCGGCTCGATTTCGCCGAGCGCACAGCACGCAAGAGAAGACCGCAAGCTCCGGATGGGACATGCCGCGACCAGTCGAAGGGTCCAGCAGCTACAACGCAGGGTTGGACGGCATCCGCGCGATCGCCGTCCTTGGAGTCATCGCGTACCACCTCGAGCTGGGATGGGCGAGCGGTGGCCTGCTCGGCGTCGGGGTCTTCTTCGTCCTCTCCGGCTACCTCATCACGGACCTCCTCACGGCGACGATCCGAAAGCGAGGAGCCCGGTCCTTCGGTCAGTTCTGGGCGCGCCGGGCGCGCCGGCTGCTCCCGGCGCTGTTCGTGATGCTCCTCGTGACGGTCGCGTGGGCCACCCTCTTCGACCGCTCCCAGCTCCCCGGGCTGCGGGGCGACATCCTGCCGGCGATCTTCTACTACAGCAACTGGTGGTACATCTTCCACCACGTCTCGTACTTCGCCGAGTACGGGCCGCCATCGCCGCTCGGCCACCTCTGGTCGCTCGCGATCGAAGAGCAGTTCTACCTGCTCTGGCCGTTCGTGCTCCTGGGCACCCTGCGCTTCGTGAGGAACCGACGGGTGCTCGTGACGGGCGCACTGGTGCTCGCATGCGGCTCTGCCATCGAGATGGCGCTCCTCTTCGTCCCCTACGCCGATCCGACCCGGGTCTACGACGGCACCGACACGCGGGCCTTCGAGCTGCTCGTCGGTGCGGCGCTCGCCTTCGCCTTGCCTCGGAACCGGCGCTTCGCGCCCATCACGCCGAGGGCGCGCGCCGTCCTCGAGGTCGCAGGCGGCGTCGCGCTGGCGGGCATCCTCGCGATGTACTGGCAAACCGGCGAGTACGACCCCTTCGTCTACCGCGGCGGCATGGTGCTGCTCTCGGTGCTCACCGCCGTGCTGATCGCCGTCTGCGTCCATCCTGGCGCGCGGGTAGGACGAGCCCTCGGGATCGGACCCCTTCGCTGGATCGGCGAACGCTCCTACGGCATGTACCTGTGGTCGTTGCCGATCATCGTCCTTACGACCCCCGAAGGCGCCAAGCAGAGCCTCGTGCGCGACGTGCTCCAAGTCGCCGGCATCTTCGTCGCATCCGCGCTCTCGTGGCGCTTCGTCGAGCAGCCCGTGCGCCACGGCGCGCTCGGCCGTCTCTGGCACGAGCTCGGCGACAAGTGGCGCGACCGGGAGTGGGCCGACCTCCTCCCTGGCACCCAAGGCTGGGTTGCAACCGGTGCCGTCCTCGTGTGCGGCCTGATCTGCTCGCTCGGGCTCTCAGGGGTGATCTCGGGAACGGCGACGCCCCCGGAGGCGACGAGCAGCATCCTTCCCCCACGTCTTCGCGTCCACCCCACGACCACCACGACCCGGGCCACCGATCCTCCGGCTCGGTCCCTCGGCCCCAGCCCCGGCGCGGCGCGAGGCCGCGGAACGGTGCCGATCGTCCCGCCGACCACCACGACCACGACGCTGCCTGCGGGGACCGGGGTCACCTTCATCGGCGACTCGATCATGGTCGACGCCGCGCCGTACCTGCGCCGGATGCTCCCCGGTGCCGTGATCGACGCGGTGATCGGCCAGCAGCTGAGCGACGTCCAAGCGGAGGTGCCGGAGCTGAGGAGGCAGGGCGACGTGGGCGACGAGCTCGTCTTGGAGCTCGGGACGAACGGGTACTACAGCCCGACACAGCTCGAGACCCTCCTTCGCTCCCTCGGGCCGATGCGCCGCATCGTGCTCGTGAACACCCGGGAGACACGGCCCTGGGAACAGGCAGTGAACCAGAGCATCGCCACGGTCGCCCACAGCTACCCCCATACGACGATGGTCAACTGGTACGCCCTCGGCGCGAACAACCCCCAGTACTTCTATCCAGACGGCGTCCACCTCGATCCGCAGGGCGCGCGGTACTACGCCTCTCTGCTCGTCCACGCCCTCGAGAGCCCTCCGCCCGGCTCGCGCAACGGGAACGACGACGCCCGCGTGCTCGCGCACCCGCCCCAGGTGGGTTGACCTCGTTGCGTCCAGGCCTTCATCACTTCGTACAGGTACGACGCTACCGTCGAGTCGATGGCCCGACGAGAGGACACCAGGAAGGCGCAGCCTGCACACACCCCTGGCCGAAGACGACCTCGACGTCGTGCCCCGTTGCGCCCTTCGCTTGCAAAGCGCAGGCTGACGGTGGCGGGGACGCTCGCCGCGCTCGCGGCAGCGATCTTGCTCGTCGTGCTCGTCGCCACGAGCGGCAAGGCGCGCGACGCCTCGCGCGCGAGACCATCCAGGCCTGGACCTTCGCTCTCCGTCTCCGCCTCCGGCGGCGTCCCGCTCGACCGATCCCGCTTCGCGAGCGGTGCCTGCGTCGCGTTCGCACCTTCTGCGGGCGACAACCACCACACGGTCTTCATCGACGCCGGGCACGGCGGCGTCGACCCGGGCGGAAAGGGCGTCACCCAGACAGGGCGCGTGATCTACGAGGCGCCTGAGAACCTCGAGATCGAGCTCGAGACGATGAACCTGCTGCGCGCGCACGGCTTTCGAGTCGTCGTCTCGCGCACGACGAACACCGACGTCTTGAAGCCGACCCCGGCGGACCTCACAGGCGGCGTGCTCTCGGTGGAAGGCGCAAAGGCCGACGTGGCGGCACGGGACGTCTGCGCCAACCTGGCACGTGCGACAATTCTCGTCGGCATCTACATGGACACCGGGCCGTCACCGACGAACGCCGGCAGCCTCACCGCGTACGACCCCGATCGCTCCTTCGCCGCCGAGAGCAAGCGACTGGCGACGCTTCTTCAGCGAGACGTGCTCGCTCGCATGAACGCCCACGGCTGGCACATCCCAAACGACGGGGTCCAGCCCGACACAACACTGGGCGCCGCCCCGCTCACAACAACTGCGGCCGCCTACCACCACCTCCTCCTCCTCGGCCCCGCCTATCCCGGCTGGTTCACAACGCCAAGCGACATGCCTGGCGCCCTCATCGAGCCCCTTTTCATCTCGGACCCCTTCGAAGGCTCGATCGCCAACAGTGCCGCCGGCCACCGGGCGATCGCCGAGGGCATGGCGCAGGCGGTGGAGCAGTACTTCGACAGCTCGTCCTCCTGAGGCGGGGTCGAGCCCGCTGCTCTGAGCGTCTTGCAAGCCGCGCTCACGCCGACGCTGGCTGGCGCCGCTTGCGCAGGAAGCT
>JAJYYT010000180.1 GCA_021800645.1 Actinomycetes bacterium | reverse complement strand
CCCATCAGCCCGTAGACGACGTGCGCGCCCGCCTCCTCGAGGGCTCGGGCCCAGCCGATGTTGGCCTCCTCGTCGAACCGAGCGGTGACCTCGACCAGGACGGCCACCTGCTTGCCGTGCTCGGCCGCCCGGACGAGCGCAGCGACCACCGGGCTGTCTCCTGAGGTCCGGTAGAGGCACTGCTTGATCGCCAGCACCTGTGGGTCGTCGGCCGCCTCGTTGATGAGCTCCTCGACAGACGCAGCGAAGGAGTCGTAGGGGTGGTGGACGAGGACGTCCTGGTTCCCGAGGACGGCGAAGATGCCGTCTCGCTCGTCGGGCTCGCGCTCGACGAGCGCCTGGGGGACGAGGGGCGACCAGGGGCTGTCGTGCAGGCGAGGCCGGTCGAGCTCGTAGAGCGCCCAGAGCCACTCGCGGCCGAGCGGGCCGGCAACGCGCGAGACGTCGGTCGGGTCGAGGCCGAGCTCGCCGGTCAGACGTTCCACATTGGCGTCGGACGTCGTTGTGTCGACCTCGAGGCGGACGACCGGCAGGAACCGTCGGCGTCGGAGCTCCTCTTGGAGGGCGAGCAGCAGGTCGTCGGCGGCGTCGTCGTCGAGGGCGATATCGGCGTCGCGGGTCACCCGGAACACCCCGGCTTCACCGACGTCGGCTCCGGGGAAGATCTCGCCGAGGTGGGCCATCATCACGCGTTCGATGGGGACGAAGCGGTCTCCGTCCGGTAGGCGCAGGAGCCGGGGGACGTTCGGTGGAACTTTCACGCGGGCGAAGCGGGTGACCTCGCCGTCACGCACGTCCACGCCGACGTTGAGCGACAAGTTCGAGAGGTAGGGGAACGGGTGACTGGGGTCGACCGTGAGCGGGGTGACCACCGGAAGGATCAGCCGATCGAAGACCTCGCCCAGGTGGGCGCGATCGTCGGGCCCGAGCTCGTCCCACGTGCAGAGGGACACGCCCTCGTCGGCGAGCGCCGGCAACAGGCTGTCGTGGAGCAGGCGCTCGTGACGACGGACCATGCGTTCGAGGGAGGCGCGCACGTCAGCGAGCAGCTCGCGCGGCGTGCTGCCGTTCAGGGCACGCGCCTTGATGCCGGCAGCCATCTGGCGCTTCAGCCCCGCCACCTGCACCTGGAAGAACTCGTCGAGCCGCTCGTTGAACAGCGCGGCGAACTTGACGCGCTCGAGCAGGGGCACCGAGGAGTCCTCGGCGAGGTCGAGCAGCCGGTCGTTGAAATCGAGGTCGGAAAGCTGGCGGGCGAAGTAGCGGGGCGTGGGGCCCGCTGACGCGGTGTCGACTCGTTCGTGGACCGGGGCGCGGTCGTCGACCGCCTCGTCGTCGAGCTGGGCTGGTCTGGGCGGCGCGGGCGCACCGGCGACAGCCCTCCCCTGGGGTTCACCGGGCGCTCCCGCTGCGGCTGCCAGGTCCGCGTGGACCTCGCCCGATCGGGCCTCAGGTGCCAGTCCGCGGTCGGCACGAGTGGTCATCCTGCAACGTTACCGGTCGGGGCCCACGCCGGCCTCGGCGGGCAGTGGCCGCGTTCGCTGCCACTCGCCGTGCCGGAGGCGGCCGCTCGTCCGGTCGCCGGCGCCGTTCGGACGGAGACGGGCGCCGTGCCACACTGGCGGGAGCACCCTCCACGCCGAACCGGCGGGGGGACAGCGAGCAGCTCAGGAGGCGTGGTGGAGCACGACCAGCTCATCGACGTGATCGTGGAGATCCCCCGGGGGAGCCGCAACAAGTACGAGTACGACCACGAGCGCCACGTCATCCGGCTCGACCGGCGGCTCTTCTCGGCGACCTTCTACCCGGCCGACTACGGGTTCGTGCCCGACACGCTGGCCTAGGACGGTGACCCGCTCGACGCCCTCGTCCTCCTCGACGAGCCGACCTTTCCGGGC
The DNA here is from genome assembly GCA_021800645.1 of Actinomycetes bacterium. The sequence continues at coordinate 3,156 of JAJYYT010000180.1, read as the reverse complement.
TGCCTGGTGGAAGCGCGGCCCGTCGGTGTCTTCTGGATGTCCGACGAGCACGGCCCCGACGCGAAGATCATCACGGTGGCGAACGGCGACCCGCTGTGGGAATCGGTCAGGGACCTCGACCAGCTTCCCTCCCACCTCGCCGACGAGATCGCCCACTTCTTCGACGTCTACAAGGACCTCGAACCGGGCAAGCAGACAACGGTCCGTGGCTTCGAGAACGCTGCGGCGGCATGGGGAGAGATCGAACGGTCACGCCAACGGGCGGCGTCCGGCAGCTGATCCGGTTGCCAAGAGGCGCCCCGGCCTGCCGTCCACCATGACGCGGACGGACTCTGCTGGCTGCTCCGGATCGACGTGGCGAGGGGCTGCCGTTCGACCGCGGATCGCCCCATGGACCCCATGGACCGCGTGGGCTCAGTGACGAGCGGGCAGGCTCAGCGGGCGGTGATGTACTCGAGGAGCTCGTGGCGATCGCGCTCGAGCTCGCCGATGCGCTGCTTGACCACGTCACCGATGCTCACGATGCCGCAGAGCACGCCGTCGGCGACGACGGGGAGGTGCCGGACGCGTCGCTCGGTCATGGTCCGCATCAGGGAGTCGAGGTCGTCGGTCGGCGCACACGTCTCGACGGCCCTCGACATGATGGAGGAGACGGGCTCGTCGAGCAGGTCACCGCGAAGCTGGTGGAGGCGTTGGACGACGTCGCGCTCGGAGACGATCCCGTCGATGTGGGCACCGTCGGCCGACACGACCAGCGCTCCGATGCGCAGCCGAGCGAGCTCGGCGACCGCCGCTGCGACCGTGGCATCGGGTGCCACCGTAGCGACCCCCGTGCCCTTGGACTCGAGCAGGTTCGATACACGGGCCACGGCGCCCTCCCTTCGGCGGTTGCCGATCCCCGGACCGCCTTCGTCCCCCGCCGGGGAGCTCGTGCCCCGGCCAACCCCAGTGTAGGCCCGCCGGGGAGCTCGTGCCCCGGCCAACCCCGGTGTAGGCCCGCGCGAACGGCATCGCCCGCCCCGGTCAAGACCCGCGAGAGAGCGAGTGGCGTCGGTGCCGGCACTTCCTCCGCCAGCGTTCGTCGGGACACCACTGGTCCCGACCGGAACACCGGACCGGTCGGGACAACGTGAGCAGTCAGGTGAAGACGACGGTCCGGTTGCCGTTGACGAGGACCCGGTCTTCGAGGTGCCAACGCAGCCCCCGAGCCAGGACCGACCGCTCGATGTCACGCCCCAACCGGAGCAGGTCCTCGACGGTGTCGCCGTGGTCGATGCGAGCGGTGTCCTGCTCGATGATGGGGCCGGCATCGAGCTCCGCCGTCACGTAGTGGCACGTCGCGCCGATCAGCTTCACTCCCCGCTCGAACGCCTGGTGGTACGGGCGAGCACCGGCGAACGACGGCAAGAAGCTGTGGTGGATGTTGAGGATGCGCCCGGCGTAGCGGTGGCACAGGTCGGCCGGAAGGACCTGCATGTAGCGGGCGAGCACCATGACATCCCCTCTCGCTTCCTCGAAGATGCGACCGACTTCGGCGAACGCCTCGTCGCGGGCATCAGGAGGCACGGGGACGTGGTGGAACGGGACGCCATGCCACTCGACGAGCGACGCAAGATCGGGATGGTTGGAGACGACCGCAGCCAGTTCGCAGGCCAGGTCACCGCTGCGCCACCGGTGGAGGAGATCGGCCAGGCAGTGGTCCTCGCGGCTCACTAGCACGACGACCCGCTTCGGGACGTCGGTGTCGCTCAAGTGCCACTCGAGGGAGAGGTCGGCGGCAACGGAAGCGAACCGGTCGCCGAACTCCTCGGGCCCGAACGGGAGCGTGTCGGCGAGGACCTCGATGCGCTGGAAGAAGCGTCCGGTGCTGAGATCACCGTGCTGTGCCGCCTCGACGACCCAACCTCCGTGCTGAGCGATGAAGCCGGTCACCGCGGCGACGATGCCGGGGCCGTCAGGGCAGGTGACGGTGAGGACGTAGCGGCGCACGGCTCTATCATGGCCGGTCACGGCACCGGCGTGTCCCCTACGATGCTGCATCGTGGCTGACGCAGGGCACCCGGGGGAGGCTGGGCACCGGGGGGAAGCTGCTCGACCCGTCGTCCTCGTCCACGGCTTCGCTTCGTCCTTCGAGCACAACTGGCACCGGTCCGGCTGGGTCGACATCCTCGCCGACGTGGGCCGTCCGGTCGTCGGCACAGACCTGCTCGGGCACGGGACCGCTCCGCGCCCGACCGATCCGGGTGCCTACGCGGACGTACCGGCCCGGGTCCTCGAAGCACTGCCCGGAGCAGGGCCGATTGACGCCGTCGGCTTCTCGGCCGGGGCCCGGGTCCTGCTGCGCCTCGCTGTCGACCACCCCGAGCGCTTCGCCCATCTGGCTCTGCTCGGGCTGGGCGACAACGCCTTCGTCAGCGAAGACCACGAGCCGCTCGCCGTCGCTCTCGCCTCGGGCGAACCGACCGACGACGTCGGCGTCACGCTCTTCCAACGGCTCGCCGCCCGTGCCGGCAACGACGGGGCCGCCCTGGCGGCCTTCCTGCGTCACGGTCCGCCTGTGATCAACGCTGACGAGCTCGACGCCGTCTCCGCTCCCGTGCTCGTCGTGGTGGGCGAGCACGACCGCAGCGTGCCGGCCACCGACCGCCTCGCGGCGGCGCTCCCCGACGTCCGAGTGGTGGTCGTCCCTGGCGTCGACCACGTCGGCATCACCTCTGACGTCAGAGCGATCGATGCGGTGGTTCGCTTCCTCGACGGTGCGTGACCGGCGCGACGGCGCGTTCCGTCGGCAAGGCGTGGCCGGCGCGACGGCCCTTTGCTCCCTCTGGGCCCATCCGGCCCCGACGGGTGGGCGCCGGGGCCGGCGCCGTCGGGAACCAGTGGACCGGGGAGCTAGGCTGGCACCGGCCGCTCGGGCGGCAGGGGACCGGACGACCACGGTCGGCACCGGGGGACGTAGCTCAGTTGGCTAGAGCACCTGCTTTGCAAGCAGGGGGTCGTGGGTTCGAGTCCCATCGTCTCCACGGGTCCTTGTGATATCAAATACAGCTCGTGATATCATTGGGACATGAAACAGCTCCTCCTCAGAGTTCCCGACGACGTCCACCGTCGATTGGCGGCGCGTGCCGCTCGTGCCGGACAGAGCGTCAATGCCGT
>JAJYYT010000179.1 GCA_021800645.1 Actinomycetes bacterium | reverse complement strand
GAGCAGGTGCCAGGCCCGGTTGTGCCCGAGCTCCCATCCTTGCCGCCGCTCCCTCCGCGCACCGGTGTGTGTGTCGCGCCCCAGCCGCCCGCGCCGCCGCCCGCGCCGGCGATGGCAAGCGCTGCCCCTGTGGGCGTCGTGAGCCCCGTCCAGCCGCCGCCACCCCCGCCGCCTTCGTCGTTGCCGTTGCCCCCCGGCGCCCCGCCCGGCGCCCCGCCGCCGCCCTTTGTCCTGCCCGACGGCCCCCCGCCGTTGGCCCCTGCAGCGACGTGCAGGGTCTTGCTCGGGAGCGCGGCCATCTCGAGTGTGCCGGTCACCATCGCACCCGCACCGCCCTTGGCGCCTCCCACCTGCGCGCCGATCGCGCCGTTCAGCTGGAAGTGGACGGTCGGGATCCCTGTAGGAACCGTGACTGTCGCGGTCTTCTCCGAGGTCTCGTTTGCAGCGGTTGTCCAGTGGCATGTGACCGTGTCACCTGTCGCGCTGCAGCCGGAAGGAAGGGGCGTCGAGGAAGACTGCAGCGCACTCGCGACGAGAGGTGCGGCGGGCCGCCGTCCCTGCGGCGCCGCCTTGGGAGGGCCCAGCACGGCAGGCACGACGAGCACTCCGACGACCGCTGCGCAGAGGCCGGCGACGCCAATGCCGGGGACGGCGCGCGCCGCCGGTCCGGCGATGTGCCGGGCCGATCCGGCGATGTGCCGGGCCGATCCGGCGATGTGCCGGGCCGATCCGGCGATGTGCCGGGCCGATCCGGCGATGTGCCGGGCCGATCCGGCGATGTGCCGGCTCAGTCGGCGCAGAGTCTGCACGGCTGCCCGTCCCCCTCCCGGCGTCCCTCCGTCGTGGCTCGAAACGCCGTCCCCTTCGCGCCGGTCCTTCACAGCGCCCTTGTCCGGCGTGGAACATACCTTGCTTCGTTGCCTGTTTCAACCGTTTCTGCGCTGCGCTGGACCGCGCCGCGCTGCGACGCGTCGCCCACGGTGCGTGGCCCGCGGTGCGTCTCCCGCGGTGCGTGGCCCGCGGTGCGTGGCCCACGGTGCGTGGCCCCTCCGACCTGTTGCGGCAGCACCGGCTACGCGTCCCTCGACGTCGACCTGAGCTTGAGGGTGTACGTGGGAAGATACCTGCACAAGCGTGCATCCCGACGGGCTCGACTGGGTATCCAACGAGGTGATGGACACCTACTCGCTGGCCGACCTCGCGCCGTTCACGGTCGTGCTCTTCCTCGCGGCGTGGGTCGTCCAGCGCCCGTTCCACCGGCCCACCGACGCTCCTCATGATGGCCGGGGCTGGTGGTGGAGGCTCACGCACCGGCACTGACGGCCCGGGCTTGCTCGGGCGGGGGACCACCCCCATCGCGGGCTCGCTACTCGCTGACCTCGAGGCCGACGGACCGACCCGCACCCCGCAGGACTGCCAGCTTCTCTCGGGGAACGAACGCGTGGTTCCAGGCGTCCGGGTCGAAGGCGACCCGTGCGCCAACGACGAGCACGTCCTTTCGCAGCCGGACGTCCACGTAGCCGGCGCGGGTGAGCCGCTCGGTCAGCTCGGCGGTCGCCGCACGCAAGAGCACCTCGCAGCACAGGATCGGTCGGCTCGCGGCGATCAGCTGCTCGCCGCCGCGCAGGACCAGGTGCTCGGTCCCCTCGGTGTCGATCTTCACCAGCCCGACCGCCGGGCTGCCGCTCGCGCGCCACAGGTCGTCGAGCGTGGAGGTCTTGACCTCGACGGATCCCGCGATCTCCTCCTTGAAGGTGGGATCGAGCGAGGCGCTCGTCTCGATCGTCGTGCCCGACGGCGGCGGCAGGTAGAGCGATGCGGTGCCGCCCGCCTCCGACAAGGCGAGCTGGTGCACCCGCACCCGGCGCGCGAGGAGGCGGTTGAGCGCGAGGTTCTCCTCCAGCAGCGCAGCGACAGGGGGCAACGCCTCCACCGCGTGGACCCGGAGCTTCGGGTTGGCTGCGAGCGCGAGCAGCGTGTACAGGCCGGTGTTGGCGCCCACGTCGAGCACGTCGCCCGCAGAGGTCCGGGCGAGCTCGACGAAGAGCGGGACGAGCGGGGGCTCGAAGCCCCACAGCCCGCCGTCGGCGATCGCTTGGGCGACCTGGTCCCTCCCGCCGTGGCGCTCCATGCGCACGCGCACGGCCCGCCCGCCGCGTGGAGCGTCCACGTCGACGCCGACGAGGTCCACCCCGCGGAGCCGGTGCACTCGGTCGGCGCTTCGGTGCGCCCCGAGCAGGTCTGCGGCTTCCGGGAGCGGCACTCCCCGAGTTGCTGCAGCGAGCGCGAGGCCGGCAGCGTGACGCAGGTGCCGGCGCATCGCGACAGTCTGTCGCAGTCCCGCGGGCGTGCGCGAAGGGAACGAGCGCGCCGCGCTGGGGCCGCCGCCCTTTCCCGCACCCGAGACCGGGCGTAAAATGGCGCGGCGCAACCTCGAGGAGGCGCCTATGTGGGTCATCGCCGGTATCCTGCTCGGACTCGTCCTCCTCGCGTCCCTGGTCGGCTTCCACTCCGGCCCCCACGCCCACGTGGTCGCAGGGGTCCTGGGGGTCGCCGCCGCCGTATGGCTCCTGATCATGGTCGTGGAAGGGCGCTCGGCACCGCTGTTGTGGGTGCTGCTCGGTGCCGACCTGGTCCTCTCGATTGGTGTGGGTGTCATGGGGTGGTTCGGCTTGACCCACCGCGGTCGCGGCATCCACCGCGACATGCGCCTCGAGGGCGCCGAGGGGGTCGCGATCGGCGACCTCGGACCCGACGGGATCGTCTCCGTGCACGGGGAGCAGTGGTCGGCACGCTCCGTCAACGGCAACGTCCGGGCCGGCGGCCGGGTGCAGGTCATCCGCGCCAACGGCGTCCACCTCGACGTGTGGGCCGAGGAGCCGGAGACCGAGCTGACAGCGCGGCCCGGGATCAGGCCGGCCGAGAGCAAGGAGACGCGCACATGATCATCGGAATCGTGGTCGGGATCGTGGTCCTGATCGTTCTCGTCATGCTGGGGTTCTCCATCAAGATCGTCCGCGAGTACCAGCGCTTCCTGCTCTTCCGGCTCGGCCGTGCCGTCGGGTTGCGGGGACCCGGCCTCGTGTTCGTCAACCCGGTCACCGACCGCACGTCATGGGTCGACCTGCGCGAGCAGTTCCTCGAGATACCGCGCCAGACGGCGATCACCCAGGACAACGCCTCGATCTCGATCGACTTCATCATCTTCTACAAGGTCGTCGACCCCGAGATGTCCGTGCTCCGGGTGCAGAACTTCGCCGCTGCTGCGCAGAACGTCGCTGCGACCACGTTGCGCAGCGTGGTGGGCGACATGGCGCTCGACGACGTGCTCTCCAAACGCGAGGAGATGAACGCCGCGTTGCGCGTCCGGCTCGACGAGGTGACCGAGCGATGGGGCGTGAAGGTGACGACGGTCGAGGTCCGCGAGGTCAACCCGCCTGCCGGCGTGCTCGACGCGATGACCAGGCAAATGTCGGCGGAACGGACGCGCCGTGCCGCGATCACCGAGGCGCAGGGCCAGAAGCAGGCGGCGATCACGCTCGCCGAAGGCACGAAGGAGGCGGCGATCCTGGGCGCCGAAGGCGAGCGTCAGTCCGCGATCCTGCGCGCCGAGGGACTGGCGGCCGCCCTCGACACGATCTTCGCCGTGGGCAAGGGGCTCGACCGCAACACCATGCAGCTCCAGTACCTCGAGACCCTCAAGCAGGTGGGTGCCGCCCCTTCGACCAAGATCGTGGTCCCGATGGACCTCTTGAGCGGGGTGATGAACGCCCTCGGCGTGCCCACCAGCTCCCAGACCGACGGCACCGTTGGCGCACAGAACGGCGCGGTCGGCGCACCGGGTGCGACCGGCGTACCGGGTGCGACCGGCGTACCGGGTGCGACCGGCGGGCACGACGGCGCGTTGGACGTCTCCTGACACGTCTGGGGTCGCCGAAGAGCGCAGCTTTCCCGTTTGTCGGCTCTACGCCGGGCACCGGCGTGCCGGCGAGCACCGGCGTGCCGGCGAGCACCACGTTGAGGGACTGCGAGAGGAGGACCGCAGCCTCGGCATGGGTGTGGTCCGTCGCACCTTGCCGCTGCCAGCTTGAGTCGGCAGCTCCCAGACGCCTCTGGCGCGGAGCTGTCGCCGCGCTTGCCAAGGGTGGCTGGGTGGTTGTGCGTCAAAAGGGAAGCCATGTTCAGCTGGGCCATCCAACCTGGCCCGTTCTGCTTGTCGTGCCCCTCCACCGGGAACTGAAGCGAGGCTCTTCAGCAGGGCGACGCAAGCGCGGACAGGTCCAACGAGACGGTCGCGGCGCTGGTCGGCGCAGGCAGTCGACGGCCGGCCAGCGCGTCTGCTCGACACTTGGCTACCGGACGGGTTGCCGTTGGCCCGTGGACCCGGCAGACGCGAGCGTTCTCGGCGCGGATCACACGGATCAGGAGTCGCCGCTGTCGGGCATCGGGCTCTGCACGACCGGGTCGGAGCTCTTCCCCCACCTGGAGCCAGATCACGCGGGCGAGCCGCAAGCGGCGTGCGAGCTGGGCGCAATCACGGTTCGTCGTGACGAGCACCGCCCTCTGGTTGTGCGCGTAGGCGATCAGCGCGCGGTCGGGGGCAGCTTCGAGCGACGCCTCATAGGCGGTCCAGACCTCGTGCTGGCGCCCCGTGCGGAGCCGGGACGCGACCGTGCCAGGGACGCAGTGGTCGACGAAGAACCGCAGTTATCCCGCCGCCTGATGGGGGGACGCGCGCCGGCGGCGTACGGGGCCGTCTGCAGCGGCGCTGGTAGCGGCCTCGATGTCTTCGACCGTGAGCCCTGGGTAGGTACCGAGGATGCGCTCTGCGTCCCAGCCCGCGGCGTGGAGGCGCTGTACAGCGGCGACTGGCACCCGGGTGCCCGCGAATACCGGCTCGGAACCGAGGCGCCCTCGCTTGCGCTCGATCTTGCCGGGGACGCGCGCGACGCGCCGCTCGTCCTCGATCGCCTCGCGCAGCTCTTCCTGGAAGCGACGGAGTGGCAGGACGAGCTCCATGACGAGCTGGCCGCTCAGCGGCTCTTCCCAGGCCCCGTCGGGA
>JAJYYT010000178.1 GCA_021800645.1 Actinomycetes bacterium | reverse complement strand
CGCGGCAGCGGCCGTGGACGGGCTCGCGGCCTCCCTCGGGGTCGACCGGGTGCGGGCCGCGTGGGGGATCCACGAGGTGGCGACCCTGGACATGGAGAACGCCATCCGCCTCGTGTCGATCAACCGCGGCTTCGACCCGCGTGCGCACGCGCTCGTCTGCCTCGGCGGTGGGGGCCCGGTGCACGGGCCCCGGCTGGCGCGGGCGCTGGGAGTGCGGGTTGCCGTCGTGCCGCGTGCGGCGAGCGGCGGCTCCGCTCGCGGGCTCCTGGAAGCCTCGGCCTCGGTGGAGCTGACCCGCACCGCCCGTCTGCAACTGGACGACGCCGACGCCGGTCCCCGGTGCAAGACGATCCTGAACGACCTCGTCGACCAGGCCGGTGCGAGCTCGTTCGGCGCGGGTGGCGACGTGACCGCCGTCTGCACGCTCGGAATGCGCTACGCCGGCCAAGGCTACGAGTTCCTCGTGCCCATCGACGTGGCGACCGCCGACCCGCCGCGGATCGCCGAGGCGTTCCACGAGCGCTACCGCCAAGCCTACGGTTACGCCGAAGTCGAGCATCCGGTCGAGGTCGTCACCTGGCACGTGGCACTCGTGCGGAGCCGGGCAGAGCGGGCCCCCGCTCCGGCGCACGCCGACGGTGCGCGGCCCCGGGCACCTGGCCGGCGGACCGTCTACTACCCCGAGACGGGTCTGGTCGACGTCGACGTGCATCGTCGATCCGACCTGCGGCCCGGCGACACCATGACCGGACCGTGCCTCGTGACCGAGACGACGACGACGACGGTCGCGCTCCCCGGTGACACGGTCGAGGTGGCGCCAGACGGAGCGCTGCTCGTGCACGTGGGGGATCCGGGATGAGCGCCGAAGGCGGCGTCGACGTGGACCCCCTGACCGTCGCGGTCGTCTGGGGACGGCTGGCGGCGATCGCAGAGGAGATGGCAGAGGCTCAGCAGCGCTGCGCCTTCTCCGACCAGGTACGCGAGGGCGGGGACTATTCGACCGCGGTGTTCGACGCGACCGGCCGCATGCTGGCCCAGGCGAACCGGAGCCCGGCCCACCTCGGAGCGATGCCGCACGTGGTCCGGAACATGCTGGGCGCCTACCCGGCGACGTCGCTGGCGCCGGGCGACGTCATCGTGCTCAACGACCCGTACATGGGCTCGGGCCATCTGCCCGACCTGTTCGCGATGAGCCCCGCGTTCGATGCCGACCGGCTGGTCGGCTTCGTCGTCAGCTGCATCCACCTGACCGACATCGGTGGCCCCGCACCGGGGAGCCAGGCGGTGGTCGGCGTCACCGACAGCGTGCAGGAGGGGCTGCGCCTCCTGCCGACGCGCCTGTACCGTCAGGGCGAGCCGGTGCGGGAGATCCTCGACCTGATCGGTGCGAACGTGCGCGTGCCCGATGCCGTCCTGGGCGACATCCGTGCGCAACGCGCCGCGCTCCACGTGGGTGCGACCAAGCTCGGCCAGTTCCATGCCCGCACCGGCACCCGCGTCGTCGACGCCGCGGCAGAAGAGTTCTTGACGCGGTCCGAGCAGGCGGTCCGGCACGAGCTGCTCGCCATTCCCGACGGCACCGCGACGTTCGTCGACCATCTCGACGACTACGGGCCAGGCACGCCTCCCATCAGGTTGGAAGCTGCCGTCACGATCAGCGGCAGCAACCTCACGTTCGACTTCAGCGGCACCGATCCGCAGACTCCGTCGTCGCTGAACTGCACCCTGTCCTACCTGCGGGCGTACTGCTACTGGGTCGCGAAGGCCATCACGACCCGCGACACGATCCCGCAGAACGAGGGGCAGCTCCGCCCCGTCCGGGTGACGGCACCGCCAGGGTGCTTCTTCAACCCCGTGCAGCCGGCCGCGCTCAACGGTCGTGCGCTCCTCAATCAGCGGATCGTCGAGCTGCTGTTCGGCGCGCTGTCCAAGATCGTGCCCGACCGCGTCTGTGCCGCCAGCGGCCAGTGGGTGAACCCGATCTTCGGAGGCGCCGAGCCCGACACCGGGCGCACGTTCGTCTTCTACGACTACGTCATGGGAGGCGTGGGCGCCCGAGCCTCCAAGGACGGCCTCGACGCCATCCCGCCGACCGTCTCGGTCGAGAACATCCCGGTGGAGGCGCAGGAGGCGAGGAACCCGATCATCGTCGAGCGGTACGAGCTCATTCCGGACTCGGGCGGCGCGGGGACGTTCCGGGGCGGGCTGGGCGTTCGCAAGGACATCCGCATGCTGGCGGACGACGTCGTGCTGTCGAACCTGACGGACCGTCACGTGTTCAGCGCCTACGGGTTGTTCGGAGGCAGGGACGGTGTCCTCGGGGAGACGGTCCTGAACCCGGGAGCGCCCGCTGAGCGGAGGTTGCACTCCAAGGAGGTCGTGCACCTGCAACGTGGCGACGTGGTGAGCTTCCGGTGCTCCGGCAGCGGAGGTGTCGGCCCGCCTTCGGAACGGCCGCGGGCAAAGGTGCTCGAGGACGTCCGCCAGGGTCGCGTGACGCCCGAACGCGCCCACGAGCTCTACGGAGTCGACGTCCCGTGACGACCGCCGGGACGAGGGACGGCACCGTGCACGTCGGCGTGAACCTCAACAACCGAGAGGCGCTCATCGCCCCGGACTACGGGGTCTCCGACCTGCTCGACCTGGGCCGGGCGGCGGAACGAGCCGGCTTCGACTCGGTGTGGGTCGGGGACAGCCTGGTCGCAAGACCTCGTTACGAGCCGCTGGTGCTGTTGGCCGCGCTGGCCCAGCGGACGCAGTCGGTCCTGCTCGGGACCGCATGCCTGGTGACGACCCTCCGCAACCCCGTGCAGCTGGCCCAGGCGTGGTCGACGCTGGACGTCGTCTCGAACGGACGGACGGTGCTCGGCGCGTGTGCGGGGAACATCGCCGAGGAGCGGGTGAAGAAGGAGTTCGAGATCCTCGGCCTCGACCACCGGCGGCGGATGGTGCGCTTCGAGGAGGGCCTCGCGATCCTGCGCGCCCTGTTGTCCGAGGGGCGCGTGACCCACCACGGGCAGGAGTTCTCCCTCGACGACGTGGCCTTCTCGACGGGCGTCGAGCCCGAGCCGCTCCTGCCCCTCCAGAAGCCGCCGCCGATCTGGGTCGTGGCCAACCCGTCGATCGGAGCGGCCAAGGCGCGCGGCGTCTCGAGGGCGGCGGCCCGGGTCGCAACCCTCGGAGACGGGTGGCTGACCTGCTGTCGGGCGTCGCACCCCGAGGAGGTGTCCGACTTCGTCTCGGCCCTCGGCCGGATCCGGTCACTCGACGGGTTCGAGGTCGCGTACCAGGTGACGACCACCCTCGGGGACTCGAGCGCCGACGCGTTCGCCGAGCAGAGCCGGTACATCGGGGCGTACTACCCGGGCTTCAGCGACGCAGTCCAGCTCGGCGACTGGGGCCCCGCGGGCACAGCCGACACGGTGGCCGCCTGGTTCCGTGCGTTCCGCCAGGCGGGGGTCACGACCTTCATCTGCCGCTTCGCCTCCCTCGACCAAGAGGGGCAGCTCGAGCGGTTCGCACGCGAGGTCCTCCCCGCGGTCCGGGGCGTCCCGCGGCCGAACGGCGGGCGCGACGCCTCGACGGATGTCCCAACCAGCGAGCACGAGGCATGGGCACGATGACGACTTCAACGGACCGGACCTTCGCGCTCCTCCCCGGAGCGAGGGACGCGGCAGAGGGCGAGGATGTCTTCCTGACGGGGATCCAGGCGCTCGTGCGCGTGGTGCTCGACGCGATGCGCCGGGACCGCGCGGCAGGTCTTCACACGGCCGCCTTCGTCTCGGGGTACCCGGGGTCGCCCCTGGCCGGGTTCGACAAGGAGATGATCCGGCACAAGGAGCTGCTGGCAGAGCTCGACGTGGTGCACCTGCCGGCGCAGAACGAGGAGCTGGCTGCGACGGCGGTCGCCGGGAGCCAACTGGCGCAGGGCTTCCAGGGGGCTCGCTACGACGGGGTCCTCGGTGCCTGGTACGGGAAGGCTCCGGGGCTCGGAAGGGCGCTCGACGCCATGTGGCACGGCCAGTTCACCGGCGCCTCCTCCAACGGGGGTGTGCTCCTGTTCGTGGGCGACGACCCGGCGCCCAAGTCCTCGATGGTCCCGAGCGCCTCCGAGCACACGCTCGCGTCGTTGCACGTTCCCGTGCTCTTTCCCGGGACGGTGGAAGAGATCCTGTCGCTGGGGGCCCACGGCGTCGCGCTGTCACGCGCCTCGGGTCTCTGGACGGCGCTCAAGATCGTCGCGTCGGTCGCCGACGGCTTCGGCACGGCGTCGGCCGGCGCGCTGCACGGGGTCGGGACCGGCCCGCTGCCGGGCGTCGGCTCCTACGTGCCGACGGTCCGGGCGCCGTGCGTTCCCGACTCCGTCCAGACGGAGCAGGAGATCGCGACCGTGCGATCGGACGTTGCCGCCGAGTACGGGCGGCTCGCCGGGCTCAACCACGTGGCGGTGGACACGGAGGACGCGTGGCTGGGGATCGTCGCCGCCGGCAGCGTCTACCGGGAGGTCCTCGCGGCGATGGAGCGCCTGGGTCTGGACGAAGCGGCTCTTCGGCGCTACGGCGTGCGCCTCATGCACGTCCAGATGCTCCATCCCTTGGAGCCGTCCCCGTTCCGCACGTTCGGACGGGGGCTCCGCGAGATCCTCGTCATCGAGGAGAAGCAGCCGTTGCTCGAGCCGTACCTCCGTCAGGCGCTCTATGGGACCGCCGATCCGCCGAGGATCGTGGGGCGGTGCGACGAGCAGGGCGGGCCCCTCGTTCCGGGCTTCGGGGTCCTTCGGTCCTCTGATCTCGCTGGGATCGTCGCCGCTCGCCTTCGTCAGCGCGTTCCCGAGTCCGCACTGCGCCCGCAACGTACCGAGCGTCCCACGATCCCCGTCGCCTCGGTGCAGCGCACCCCCTTCTTCTGCTCGGGATGCCCGCACAACTCGAGCACGCAGGTGCCGCAAGGCGCGCTGGTGGGCGTCGGGACCGGCTGTCACGCGCTGAGCGCGTGGGCGGACGAGCGCAGGGTCGGGAACATCGTGACGAAGGCCCAGATGGGAGGAGAGGGCGCGACCTGGTTGGGTCTCGAGCCGTTCGTC
>JAJYYT010000177.1 GCA_021800645.1 Actinomycetes bacterium | reverse complement strand
GAACTGGACCTCGCCCTCCGCGCCACTGCTCACCGCGGCGAGCAGGCGTGGATGCAGCTTGGAGAACTCGAGGTAAAAGACGTTGCCGGGCGAGCGGACCATGGCGGGGAAGGGAAGCGGCCAGATCCGCACGACGCCCGCACCGTCGCCGGAGACGAGCGCGGTGTCCCCCGGCTCGAAGGCGAGGCTCGAGACCGGGTTCGACTGGCGAACCGAGGCGAGCAGGCGCGTGGTCGCGCCGGAGAACAGCCGGAGCATCCCCTCGGCATCCGCCGCGGCGAACATCGACCCGTCTGAGCTGTACGCGACGGCGTAGACGACGCTCGGGAAGCTCGACAGCTTGCGCCCGTCGGGCTTCAGCCAGCCAGCCGAACTGATCGCGTACCGCCGCACCGCCCCGTCGTCGCCACCGGTCAGCAGCTGCGCGCCGTTAGGCGCGAGTGCGAGGGACTCGATCGTCGCGCCGCCGGGCACCTGCACGCGCTCTGGCGTCAGGTGGCCGTCTCGCCAGCAGACCAGCGTGCCCCCGGTCCCCGCGGCGAAGATGCGCCGGCCGCTTCGGCTGAGCGCCACCGCCTTCAGCTCGACGCCGCTTGGGGCTCTCAGCACCTCTGGGACGGCGTGTGCCACGTCCCCGCCGAGGCGCCAGAGCCGCACCGTGCCGTCGGCGCTCGCCGCGGCGAGCTCGTCGTCGTCGGCGCTGAAGGCGACGCCGTAAACGGTGCTCTTGAACCCCCCGAGCGTCGCGATCTGCCGGGGGTGCGACAGGCGCGCGAGGTCGTAGAGCACGACGTCGCCCCCCGTGCCCCCGGCCGCGAGGAGCCGGCCGTTCGGGCTGAGCGCGGCCGAGAAGACCTGGGAGCCGCTCGGACCGGCGGCGACGGTCGCAACACGGCGCGGGCGAATCCCGCCGAGGGTGTCGAGCTCGACGTCGTCGACCGCGGAGCGGGCGATCGCAAGGAGCCGTCCTCGAGCGTCGATCGAGACGAAGTCCGGCCCCGCCGGCCCGACAAGGCGCGTCGGCATCTCCCCAGCCGTCGCGTCGAGGAGCGTCGAGCGAGCCTCGAGCGTCGGAAAGACCCGGTAGCCGGCGAGCGCGAGCTGCATCGCGAGGTTCGGGTTGGTGAAGGACAGCTGCTCGGCCTCGATGGCGAGCTGGCGGGAGCGTGCCTGGTCCCGCGCCGTGTTCGCCCCGGCGTCGGCCGAGAAGGCGACGCCGGCGAGCACCGCCGCGACGAGCGCGAAGATCGCGGAGGCCGCAAGCGCCTGGCGCAACCGCCGCCGGCGTCGCCGCTCGGCGGTCCGCTCGCGCCGGCGGAGCGCGACGCTCTCCTCGAGCAGGTCGATCTCGGCCCCGCTCAGCAGGTCCCGGCGGCGCGGGTCGTCGATCCAGTCGGCGACGGCTACAAGCCGGCTCCCCCGGAGCAGCAGCGCCTCGTCACGGCCGGACTCGAGCCAGCCGCTCGCGGCGGATGCGAGCTGATGGTGCAGGTACAGCTCGGCCCGGTCCTCGACGAGCCAGGAGCCGAGGCGTGGCCACGCCTCCAAGAGCGCCTCGTGGGAGATCGCGACGGTCGTCGCGTCGACGGTGACGAGGCGTGCGCCGACGAAGTGCTCGAGCACCGAGGCGGTCCCGGCCCGTGCGTCGGCATGATCGGCGCCGGCCAGCTCGGCTCGTCGCACCCGCCGTCGGGTGGTCCGTCCGTCCTCGTCGACGTTCACGAGACGAAGGAAGAGCCGGCGCGCGAGCTCCTGCTCGGCCGGAGCGAGGGCGAGGAAGCAACGCTCCGCGCTCTGCGCGATGGCACCCCCTATGCCGCCAGCGTCGCGGTAGGCGGCAAGGGTGAGCTCGCCGTGGTGCGAATGCTCCCAGGTCGAGCGCAGCACGTGGGCCAAAAGCGGCAAGGCCCCGGGCTCGTGCGCCCCGGTCGCCGCGTGGTGGCGAAGCTCGGCGAGGAGCAGCTCGACGAGGCCGTCTTCGATCGCGACGCCGACCTGGCGCGCCGGCTCGAGGATCGCGCGGCGCAGGGCCTGCTCGTCCATCGGCCCGAGCAGGAGCTGGTCGTGCTGGAGCACCGGCAGCAGCAGCGGCTCTGCGGCCGCGTCGTTGTAGAAGTCCGCGCGAAGCCCGAGCAGCACGAGCCGCTCGGCGCTCGCGAGCTCGAAGAGACGGGCGAGGAACCCACGCCGAGCCTCCAGGCCGAGCTCGGGAGCGAAGATCTCCTCGAGCTGGTCGACGACGAGGACGAACGGCGCTCGAAGCGCGCCGAGCGCGGCCTCGAGCGCGCCGAGCGGGTCGTCGCCCGGCGTGAGCGCGGCGGCCGACCAGCCGAGGGAGGATCCGACCGAGCTCTCCCCAGGCCGAGGGTGCTCCTCGAGCGCCCCCCGGCGCAGCGCGGCGAGGACCCCGGCACGCAGCAGCGAGGACTTCCCCACGCCGGACGGCCCGACCAAGACCGCGACGCCGCTCGCGGACGCGCGCAGCAGGCCGATCAGCTCACCGGTCGCGTCCTCCCGACCGAAGAAGCGCTCGGCATCGTCCTCGCCGAAGGGCTCGAGGCCGGGATACGGCGGCGGCAGACGGGCAGCGCGTCCGTCAGACGCGCGACGGACACGAGCAAGGGCCGCCAGCCAGGCCTCGACCTCTTGTGGATCTGCGACCCCACAGGCGGCAAGCAGGCGAGCGAACCGCGCGCGCTGCGCGGGCCCGGGCAGGTGCCGACCGGAGAAGTAGTCACCGAGCGTGGCGACAGGGACGTCGAGCCGGCTCGCGAGCTGGCGGACGGTCAGCCCCGCGCGCTCGCGAAGCGCGCTGAGCGCCGCTGCAAGCTCCTCCCTCGTCGCGATGGCCTCGGTGGCTCTGGGCCCTCGTTGCCCGAGCGATGGGTCGGGATCGTCGCCTAGCTTCCGAGGCATGGCGCCGTGATGATAGGTGCCCGTTGCGTGCCGACACCAAGATGCGCGCGTCCCGTGGTGTTCTGCTCACTTTAGGAGCTTGCCGCAGCACACGGGCGTGCACGAGAGTCGGCGGTGACAAGTGCGTATGTCCAGGCACCTCCTTGAAGCGCGTCCGACCTTGTCCGAAGAACAGCTGAGCCATTTGCTTGGCGCGCTGGCATGCATACCCTCGAAGCCACCAACCATGACCGAAGCCCATCGCCATCGCGCCAAGCGGATGTCGGCCTCCTGGGTCCTCCGACGCAGCTCAATGCGGCCCACGGCCGGCGTCCGCGGCCCCATTTCGACGGCCAGCGTCGTCGGCCTTGCCAGAGAAGCTTCCAACAGGCGCGGCTCTATTGAAACGATTGTTACACCGCCTGTCGCACTACTGCAACCGAACGGTTCTGCCGGGACGAGCTTTCGAGGATGGGGACGATGAGCAACGGACACCATAAACGGGACCGCGTGCCACACCAGTGGAGCACGGATCTCACGGTGATGCTACGGCTTGTATCAGTACGCATTCTGACATCGCTCATAGTGCTTGGCGCAGCCACCTTGCCGGTAATCATCCATGGCCTGACGTCGCGAGCAGAAGCGGCTGATTTGTCGAGCGCGCAATTCGAGTGGCAGCCACAAAATTTCGCTGGCACTCCGACCGCGCTCTCTTGCCCCTCGACGACGCTCTGTGTCGCGGTGGACGACCGGGGCAACGTTGTCACCTCAACGGATCCCGCCGGCGGCGGGGCATCCTGGAGAGTGACGCCAATCGCTCCGCTCGCCGGAAGCACCGCCGCGGGCGGAGAATATGGAGCCTTCCAGGGAGTCTCATGCCCGTCGACATCCTTCTGCGTTGCGTTTGGCTATTCGAATGATCCGTCTGCCGGCGCGATCGCGATCTCGACCGACCCGACCGGTGGCGCCGCCGCGTGGACGGTAACGTATGTCGGTGGTGATGGAACCGCGCTCGGCGCAGTCTCGTGCCCGTCGACCTCTCTTTGCGTCGGAGTGGACGCCGGCGATGTCGTGAGCTCGAAGGATCCGACGGGCGGCCCGACGGCCTGGACGGTAACGCCGGTCGATATGGGCAACGGCTCGACCAACTCCCTCACGGCAATCTCTTGTCCCTCGACGACGCTTTGCATCGCGACGGACGAAAACGGGGATATCCTCACTTCGACTGATCCAGCCGGCGGCGCGGCAGCGTGGACAGTGACGTCGATCGACACCAGCAGCGCTCTGACCGCTGTCTCCTGCCCGTCGACCGCCTTCTGCGTCGCCGCTGGCGGTCCAGGCATCGTCTTAACGGCGACCGACCCGACGGGGGGCGCGTCGGCGTGGACGGCGGCGTCAGTAGACAGCAGCCCTCTGACCGCTGTTTCCTGCCCGTCGACCTCGGTCTGCGTCGCTACAGACATCGCCGGCAATGTCCTCACCTCGACCGACCCGACGGGGGGCGCGTCCGCGTGGACGCACACGCTGCTCGCTCTGAACAGTGGACTCACGGCAATCTCATGCCCATCGACGACGCTCTGTGTCGCGGTGGACGGCACGGCTGATGTCCTTACCTCGACGGACCCGACGGGAGGCGCTGGCGCTTGGACGACGGCACCGATCCCGGTGGTCCACTACTTCCAAGCGATCTCCTGCCCCACCCCCGAACTCTGTGTCGCGGTCGACGACAACGGCAACGTCGTTACCTCGACGTACCCGGCCGGCGGCGCTGGCGCGTGGACGGTGACACCCGTCGATTTGAACGTGCAAGGTGGGCTCCTCTTGCACAACGAACTTATGGCGATCGCTTGCACTGTTGGGGTGGTGCCATCGCAACCGTTAGTGTTTCTGTCCTCAACGACGCTCTGTGTCGCGGTCGACGACAACGGCAACGTCGTCACCTCGACGGACCCGACCGGGGGGGCCTCTGCGTGGACGGTGACCCAGCTCGGCTCGTCATTGAACGGCAACTTCACGGCGATCTCCTGTCCCTCGACGACGCTCTGTGTCGCGGTGGATAACGCTGGCGACGTCATTACCTCCACGGACCCGACCGGGGGGGCCTCTGCGTGGACGGTGACCCAGCTCGGCTCGTCATTGAACGGCAACTTCACGGCGATCTCCTGTCCCTCGACGACGCTCTGTGTCGCG
>JAJYYT010000176.1 GCA_021800645.1 Actinomycetes bacterium | reverse complement strand
CAGATCGGCCTCGGCGACCCAAGCCGATCCCAACAAGACTGGCGCGCGCCTCCAAGACGCGTCTGGCGCCGCGGGGCGAAGGCCGCAGCGGACGAGGCGGTGCCCCTCGTCAAAAGAGCGATCACAAGGGCGCGAGAGGCAGCCTCCCACTACGGTAGAGGCAGTGGACCGGGGTGGAGGCGGATCGGCACGAACAGTCGCACTCGCCGAGCGGCGGGCGTGGCTGTTCCAACATCCCCGCGGGCACTGGCGGGGGAGCGACCTCGACCTCTTGGACCCCTCGGACCTCCACGACCGGTCGGTCCTCCTGCGTGCCGAGCATCCCGGGGCGAGCTGGGAGGACGACGAGGCGTCGGAGACGCCGGCCGGCACGCCGGCGGCGGACGACGGCGCCCAGCCCCAGCTGCACCTGCACCTTGCCATCCACGAGGTGTTGTCGAACCAGCTCTGGGAGGGAGACCCTCCGGAGGTGGGTGAGACGGCCGACCGGCTCCGCGGGCTCGGGTACGAACGCCACGAGATCCTGCACATGCTGGGGTCGGTCGTCGCCGAGGAGCTCCGACGAGCGATGCTGGGCGAGAGCCTCTTCGAGACCTCCGAGCGCACGCGCCTCTTGGACGCGCTCCCTGGAGCGTGGGGACGCCACGAGGAGGACGAGGTCGCCTGGGACGACGACGAGGTGGCCTGGGGCGACGACGATTGGGACGACGACGATTGGGACGAGGCCTCCGACGACGGCGAAGAGCTCGACGAGCTCCTTCACGCCGCGCACCGCCTGCTCGGCGAACGCGGACCGCTCGCGCTCGACGAGCTCGCAGAGGAGCTCGGGCTGGACGAGGAGGAGGCCGAGGTCCTGCTCGAAGATCCCGCGCTCGTCTTCCTCGGCGGCGGAAGGGTCGCCTCCGCATGCGCGACGTTGGACGGCGCGACGCTGACGCACCGGCTCTCGCCCAAGGAGGTCCGTGAGCGTGTCGTCGTGATCGGCTCCGACCTGGCGCCGCTCGAGGCTTTCGCCTGCAGCGGAGCTCACCTGCACCTCTCGGAGGGGAGGAGCGCTGAGCTGCGCGAGACGGCCGACCACGAGGTCTGCCTGTCGCTCGACGACCTGGGCCTGCCTCCTCTCGGCAGCGGCGCGGTGATCGGGTTCGCAGTCGCTGCGGCGGGCTCCGATCTGCCCACCATCGACCCGCTGGTGCTCGACGAGGCACCGGCGATGACAGACACCGTGCACAACCGGCTCCGCACGAGCTTCGATCTGCTCGGCCGGGCAGCGGGCGAGGCAGAGGGCGAGCCAGGGGACCAGGCGAAGGAGCAGGAAGCTCACGGGGAAGCGATGCCGGCGACGCCGCTCCAGCTGCTCTGCCAGCTCCTCCTGGACGCTCCGGCACTTGCATCGCAGCCGCTTCCACCCTTCGGCGAGCTCCTCGAGCGCGCAGGCCTCGAGGTCCGTGACGGGTACGCCGCGCCGGTGGGTACCGACTGGACGCGGTTCGAACGGGCCCGATCCCTCGCCATCGTGGCCTCGCACTACGGCTTGGAGGCGGACGAGGTTGGGATGCTGGCCGCGCTCGTGCAGGCGGCGAGCTCTTCCGGAGCAGGGAAGCGAGAAGGAACGCTCGACAGGAGGACCGAGGCAGCGCTCGCGCACGCCATGTGCGACTCTGCACTGGCCGAGGCGTTCGCCGAGGCGGTCCAGGACGACCCCGGAACGGCCAGGTCCTTCATCCGGCACCTCCGCCAGACGGGCGGGCATCGGCACGAGGCGGGCCTGTGGTGGTGCGAGTCGCTCGTCGCGGGCAGATCCGGCGACGTCGAGGCCGCGCAGGCGTGCGTCCGCGCGGCGATCGCCGCCGACCCCGAGCATCTCCCCGCGTTGCGCGACGCGGCGTGGTACGCGAGCGACCGCGGGGACGCGGCCGAGGCGGTACGCCTTCTCGAGCGAGCCGAGGACGAGGACGAGGACGAGGACGAGGACGAGCAGCGCGCCGCGCTCTTGCGGCGGTTCGCGCTCATGAGCCCGCCCACGGCTCAGGCGGGGCGGAACGACCCCTGCCCGTGCGGATCAGGTCGCAAGTACAAGCAGTGCTGCCTCACCAGGCCGGGGGGCGTCGCGAGCCCGCCTCTTCACGTCCGGGTGCCATGGCTCTGGGACAAGATGCGTTGGTGGCTCGAACGCTTCGGGCCGTTCCACGTCATGCTGGCGGTCGCCTTCTCTCTCCAGAGCACGCGTCCTGCGAGCAGGTCCGTGACGCTCACGGCCGACCTGGACCTCGCCGCGTCGCTCGTGCTGTTCGCAGACGGCGCGGTCGCGGACTTCGCCGCCCAACGCGCACCGCTGCTGCCGGTCGACGAGGCGGACCTCGCGGCGCAGTGGGCACGCAGCGCGCCCTCGGTCCACGAGGTCGGACACCTGCGGGCGGGTGAGGGGTTCAGCCTCACCAACCTGCGCGGCGGCGACGTCGTGGACGTGCGAGAGCGCTCGTGGTCGAGGTCGCTTCGCGACGGAGATCTCGTGCTCGCCCACCCGGTCTTCGACGGCGACGGGTACCAGATCGTCGGGGGCGCCGTCCCGGTGTCGCCACACCTACGTGGGGCGCTCATCGAACTGCTCGACAACGGCGCGAGCGCGTTCGCGATCGCCCTGGTACTGGCGAGCTCCCCCAAGGCACGGACGGCGGGAAACCGGACTCTGGATTCTTAGCAATTTTTCATATTTCATACTGCAGCTTTCGACCCACGCAAAGCCGCGTCAGTTCTTCACAAGACGGCCTGGCGTTCTCGAGTGCTGACCACAGCCCGGGTCGCGCAGAGGGGCTGGCGCCAGAAGAACGGGACGACGGGACTCTTGGGCCCGGTACCTGGCAGGGGGCGCCACCCCCTCTGGCTCGATCGAGGCCGTCGGGGACTCTCCGGGCCGTCAAGGGACGTGGTCACACCGCCCGGTTGGCGATGCTGACGCGGGGTCGGCGGGTTGTTCCCGTGCCCTTGACCGCCCTGGTCGCCTGAGGCTGGCGGCCGTCGTCGGCGGACGTCACCGCCGGGGTGCTTCGCACCCCTCGTGGACCTGACGGGCCCGGCCCCGAGGCTCGCCACGGCGGAGGCCACGTCGACGCAACTGGGCGCGCACGGTGCGCTCCGCGACACAGATGCCGTGGTGGTAGTAGATCATCCGGGCGATCTGGGCAGCAGACCTGTCGGGGCGCTCGAGGCGCAGCCTGCAGACCTCCTCGATGAGCTCGGGATGGGCCCTGACGCCGCCGGCGTCCACGCGGGCGTCGGGCTTGAAGGCGCAGTGCCCGCCCTCTCGCCAACCGCGGATCCAACGGTCGATGGACCTTCTCGAGTAGTGGCGTCGGGTCCCGTCGGGGTGTGTGTGGGTGCGACCTGCGATCTCGCGCTCGATCCTGGCGCGTTCGGCGCCCGTGAGCCTGTGGCCGAGGGCCTCTGCGATCACCTTGCATCGGTGGAGGGCCACCTGCTTCCTCGTCTCTTCGTCCATCCTGACATCTCCTCGTTTCCTCCCCTTCTTCAGGCAAAGAGCGTTGCCGAAACACCCCCGCCCAACATCGACCGATCACGCCGCTCACAGCCTCGAGGGCACGGCCGAGGGATCGCGGGTGCGATGAGCGGCATGCGTCGTTTCTTCGGTCCGCGAACAACCGAGACCCGTCTCGTCTTCATGCGCTCCACGCTGGCCGTGCGCTCGGTGACCGGTGGCGAAGGCTCTGAGACGACGTGTGACGACAGCACGTGGGCCTTTACATCATCGACGGACACAAGTCACGTCGGCCTCTGCCCTGACGCCACTGCGAGGCCGAGGCTTGCCAAGCTGAGTTGGCGATGAGGCGTGCTGCGACCGCAGATGCTCCGACTCTCTCAGACGAGCGTTCCGTGCGCTCGGGCACCGCGCAGGGTGGTCCGGGAGGGCCGCCGCGCGCTCAAGCCCGCGAGTCCGAGCGCCGACAGCGCGCTACTCCGACACGGAGGCACCGACCGCTCCACGCGGCCGTCCTTGTGGCCCTCGTCGTCGTGGGCCTGCTGGTGGCTGCCGTCGGGTACGAGCTCGCGCTGCCAGGGGTGGGAGACGCACCCCAGAAGGTCGCAGCGATCGTCCGCGCGCACCACGGCGAGCTCGGCGGCCTTCCCCTCCCCAGGCGGCTGGCAGCGTCCGTCATCGCTGTCGAGGACCAGCACTTTTACACAAACGTCGTCCTCAACGTGCTCGACGGGGTTGTGCGCGCCGGGATCACAGCCCTCCAGCGCAGCGGCGATCCAGGCGGGAGCACGATCGCGCAGCAGCTCGCGAAGCAGATCTTCCCCGCACCGCACGGTTTTGGCACCTCGTTGGAGGACTTCGCGCTCGGGATCAAGCTCGCCCTCACCTATCCCAAGCCGAAGATCCTCGAGATGTACCTGAACGCGGTCTACTACGGGAACGGCTACTGGGGCGACGTCTCCGCCGCGCGCGGGTACTTCGGGACGAGCCCCGACCGGCTCAGCTGGGCGGAGGCCTCCATGCTCGCCGGCCTCCCGCAGGCGCCCTCGGCATACGACCCGCTGCTCCACTTCGAGGTGGCGAAGCGACGGCAGCACCACGTCCTCCATGAGCTGGTCGTGACCCACGTCCTCACGGCCGCGCAGGCTGCCGCCGCCTACCGCGCTCCGCTCCCACTGCGACGCCATCTTCGGTAACGACTGATCCAGCGCTGCGCATTTTGCGGCAGACGTCGTAGACAGGGTCGGCTGAGTCTGCCGACGTGTGGCGCGACTTCCTCCAGAAGATGATCGCACGAGGACTCCGTGAGCCGCTCCTCGTCGTCTCCAACGGCGGGGCCGGCCCGATCGGCACCACTGAGCTCGTCTTCACCCACTCCCAGCGCTGTCACGTCCCGCGCGCACCCGACGTGCTCGGAAGACTCGAGCACGCACAAGACCAGGTGAAGGGCGGCTCCTCGCGATCGGCAACCGCATGGAGGCCGAGGCAGGCGAGGCCGAGGCAGGCGAGGCCGAGGCAGGCGAGGCGGCCGAGCGACTGAAGGCTTGTGACGAACTGGCAGCAGCTCTACCCCGCTGCCGCCGAGTGCCTGACGACCG
>JAJYYT010000175.1 GCA_021800645.1 Actinomycetes bacterium | reverse complement strand
GGCACGTTCTCCATCGAGCCGATCTCGGTCAGCATGCGGATGACCGCCTCGTTCGCGCCCCCGTGGCGTGGGCCGTAGAGCGCGGCGCACGCGGCCGCGCAGCACGAGTACGGGTCCGCGTGCGACGATCCGACCACCCGCATCGCGGTGGTCGAGCAATTCTGCTCGTGATCCGCGTGAAGGATGAACAGGATGTCCAGCGCGCGTGCGAGCGCCGGGTGCACCTGATAATGCGGCTCGGCGACCTTCCACATCATCGAGAGGAAGTTCGACGCGAAATCAAGCGAATTGTCGGGGTAGACGAATGGCATTCCGACGCTGAACCGGTGAGCTGCCGCGGCGAGCGTCGGCATCTTGGCGATCAGGCGGACGATCTGCTTCTGGCGCGAGACCGGGTTGAAGATGTCCTTCGCATCGAGGTAGAAGGTCGAAAGGGCGGCAACGGCCGACACGAGCATGCCCATCGGGTGGGCGTCATAGTGGAAGCCGTCGAGGAAGCGCTTGCGCACGTTCTCATGGATGAACGTGTGGTACGTGACGTCGTGGCGCCACTCCTCGAACTGGCTCTCGGTCGGCAGCTCGCCATGCAGGAGGAGGTAGGCGACCTCGAGGTAGGTCGACTCCTCTGCCAGCTGTTCGATGGGATAGCCCCGGTAGCGAAGGATTCCGGCTGTGCCGTCGAGATAGGTGATCGCGCTCTCGGCCGCGGCGGTGGACATGAAGCCCGGATCGAAGAACCAGATGCCGGGCAGGATCTTCGCCCACTCGGTCGCGCTGATTCCGCCGTTCACGATCGGGATCTCGTGGCTGTCACCGCTCCGGTTGTCGGTGATGGTGATGCTCTCGGTCACGGGCGAACGCCTCCTGTGGCTGTCCGGTCGGGTTCGATGCGGACGGGGTCCGCGAGGCACTGCATGGACCGCACCTCGTGCAGCACCCAGTCGATCCTACGGTTCGCGTGGACGGCGGTCGAACGCACACCTTCTACTTGCGGCGGTAGCGGAACCGGTCCCCGACGGAGGGCGCCGACGCACCGCCGGGGTTGGACACGCGCACCGAGACGGTCCCAGTGCCCGGGGGTGAGACAGCTGTGACCTGGGTGCTCGAGATGACCCTGAATCGTGCGGGCCTGGAGCCGAAGGTCACCGAGCTCACCCATGTGAACCCCGAGCCGAGAATCGTCACGTCGGTGCCCCCCCGTTCGCCACCCCTTGCGGGCAGGAGCTGGGCGACCACGGGCGGGCCCGGTGGCGCGATGCGGGCGGAGACCGTGTCCGAGGTGAGCGCGCCCACCGCGTCCGGCGACGGCGGTACGACCGCCACCGTGACGGTGTAGCGGTGCCCTGGCGCGACGGAGACCGGCGGCAGGCTCACCGTCCGCGAGCTTCGAGCGGAGAGGCTGACCCGCCGAGCTCTCCGCCGCTGCGCGGCGACCCTCCCCTGTGCCCCCCCGCTCGCGACCTCTCTGACCGTGACACGCACCACGATATTCCGCTCGGCCACGTTGCCGTCGTTCGCGACCACCACGGACACGCCGAGACGGCCGGTCGGCGGCACGACCGCGACCCCTTGTGTCGCCGTCGGAGCGGGCACCGGCGCGGGTGTGAACGCCAGAGTGTGGGCGAGGAGCTCGACCCGCCGGATCGGAGCCAGCGTGGCCGACCCGGTGAGCGAGTCGACCAACGCGAGCGCGCCTTCGGACGTCCAGACCCTCGTCCGGCCCGACCAGACCGAGGGCGGCAAGGTCGCGTGGCCGGGAGCCGACCGCAGCGCCTGGCGGCCGGCGTCGTAGCTTCGGTCGCTCTGCGCGAGGAGCCGGCCCACCTTCAGAAGTGCCGCTTGCGCGCCGGCGTCCGAGATCGGACGAGATCTCGCCTCAGGAAGCGATGCGGGAGTCGCACCGGCTGCGGGCAGCGGAGCCATGCCGAGCAGGCGGTCGACCGCAGTCCGCAACCCCGCCACCGCCGCCGCCCGGTCTGCCATCGCGGCGGCGATGTCGCGTCCCGCCCCGCCGGCCGGGGCAGGCTCTGCGGCTGTTTCGGCTTGGCGGGCCGCCGCCGCCGCCGAGCCAACCAGTGTGTCGAGCGAGAATTCGAGCGATGTACGCGTCTGAGCAGGCATGGAGGCGAGCAGCGCATGGAGTTCCCTCGCCTGGCGGTCGGACGCAGCTGCGACCAGTCTGATCTGTGCTGCGTAGGAGCGGTCGATGGCTCGCTGGTAGCCGCTCGACTGTGAGTGCACCTTCAGCAGCCCCCCGACGAGCACCGCGAGCACGAGCGCCGCGGCGGCCGCTGCGCCGGCGGTGGACAGCCTGGCTCGCGAGAGATGGCGCCGGCGTCTACGACGGTCGATGGGGGCCACCGGCGGGTGACGCTATCGCCGGCACCCTGCGCATGAGCGGCGGCAAGTGAGCGGCCACAAGCGCGGCGGCAAGCGCCCGGCGGCAGCGGGCGGCTCAAGCCTCCGAGGGTGCGGTCTCCACGTCGCTCTTGCGATCGGCGACGCCCGAGGTCGCAAGGACGCTCGCCGTGCTCCGCCACTCGACGGTGGGCTGGATCGCCCGCGCGTAGACCCGGTCACGATGGCGCTCCACCACGGACAAGAGCGACGACAAGGTGCGCGAGCTGAGCAGATGCGGGACGAGGCCGAGGTCGAGCAACTTGGTGTGCGCCGCCCGGTAGTAGTGCTCCTGCTTCTCGACGCGTGGGTCGTCGAGGTGGACGATCTCCGCTTTGCCCGGGTAGGCGTCCGCGACCATCTCCGCCAGTTGCATCACCGAGAACGACTCGGTGAACTGGTTGAACACCCGGTACTCACCCGGCTCCGGCGGATTGAGGCAGGCAAGCTCGACGCACGCGAGGGTGTCGCGGATGTCGAGCATCCCGCGCGTCTGGCCGCCCTTGCCGTACACGGTGAGGGGATGGCCGACCACGGCCTGCACGCAGAAGCGGTTGAGCACCGTGCCGAACACGCCGTCGTAGTCGAAGCGGGTGGCGAGATCGGGGTGCAGCACCGTCTCGGGAGTCTCCTGACCGTAGACGATGCCCTGGTTGAGGTCGGTCGAACGGAGCCCCCAGATCCGGCAGGCGAACATGATGTTGTGGCTGTCGTGCACCTTGGACAGGTGGTAGAAGGAGCCTGGCTGCTTGGGGTACGGCAGGATGTCCGTCCGGCCCCGGTGGGTGATCTCGATGAAGCCTTCTTCGATATCGATGTTGGGCGTGCCGTACTCACCCATGGTCCCGAGCTTCACGAGATGGATCGAAGGGTCGACGTCGGCGATCGCGTAGAGGAGGTTGAGCGTCCCGACGACGTTGTTCACCTGGGTGTACACCGCGTGGTGCTGGTCGATCATCGAGTACGGCGCCGACCGCTGCTCGGCAAAGTGGACGACCGCGTCGGGCGCGAACTCCTTGATCGTCCGATGGACGAACGGGGCGTCGGTGAGGTCTCCCACGTAGGTCGAGACCCGAAGGCCCGACACCTCTTCCCACACACGCACCCGGTGCTGGAGGTGCCTGATGGGGACCAGGCTGTCCACGCCCATCTCGAAGTCGTACTGGCGCCGCGCGAAGTTGTCGACGATGCCCACGTCGTGGCCGCGGCCCGAAAGGTGCAGCGCGACCGGCCAGCCCAGGTACCCGTCGCCGCCCAGAACCAGGATCCTCACATCATCTCCTCTCGTCCGCACACAACGTGCCTGACAGAACGTGGTTGCTGCCGAGGGCGCGCAGAGACCCTCGCGTAGCGACCCGCGATCGGTATGGAAATGCTTTCGCAACCCTCACTTTGCCGGTTCTCCCTGGGAATACCCTGAGAAACTCGCCAAAAGTCCCTTACGACTTGCCTCTCATCGACTGGTCACGGCCGTTCGGCGGGGGTGCCGAGGGAGACCGGGTCAGCCGCGGGCGGCGACGAGCAGCTCCGCGATCTGGACGGCGTTCAGCGCGGCACCCTTGCGGAGATTGTCGGCAACCACGAACAGGGCGAGCCCCCCGCCGTCGGCGCGCCGGACACGCCCGACGAAGCAAGGGTCTCTGCCCGCAGCGAGCACAGGCGTCGGCAGGTCGGCGAGCACGACCCCGGGGGCGCGCCGGAGGGCCTCGGTCGCCTCGTCGGGCGTGAGCTCCCGGGAGAACTCCGCCACAATGGCGGCCGAGTGGCCGGTGAACACCGGGACGCGCACGCACGTGCAGGTGACGGCCAGATCGGGGATTCCCAGGATCTTGCGGCTCTCGTTGCGGTACTTCTGCTCCTCGTCCGTCTCGAGCGAGCCGTCGTCCACGAGCGCGCCGGCCAGCGGCACCACGTTGTGCGCGATCGGCGCCGCGAACGTGACCGGGCTGGGGAAGTCGACGGCGCGGCCGTCGAAGGTGAGGCCCGTGGCGTGGTCGGCCGTCTTTCCGAGCTGGTCCTCGAGCTCTGACACCCCTGCGCGCCCCGCCCCGGACACGGCCTGGTAGCTCGCGACGACGAGCCTCCGAAGACCGGCAAGGTCGTGGAGCGGCTTGAGCACGGGCATCGCCGCCATCGTCGTGCAATTCGGGTTCGCGACGATCCCCTTGGGGATCGACGACAGCGCCTCGGGGTTCACCTCGGCGACGACCAGGGGCACCTGGGGGTCCATGCGCCACGCCGACGTGTTGTCGACCACGGTGGCACCCGACGCCGCGATCCGAGGTGCGAGGTCCCTGGAGGCGGCTGCGCCGGTCGAGCACAGGGCGATCTCCAACCCGCGCAGGTCAGCCGTCGCGCTGTCCTCCACGACGACCGGCTCGCCGTGCCAGGAGAGCTTGGTGCCTGCCGAGCGGGCAGAGCCGAAGAAGCGGATCTCGTCGACAAGGAACGCGCGCTCGGCGAGGATCGACCGCATGACCTGCCCGACCTGCCCGGTCGCGCCGAAGACCCCGACCCTCGCCACGGGCGAAGCCTAACGTCGCAGCCGGGGGCCGGCGCGAGAGGAGGTGCGTCCAACCCTCACGCGAGCTCGAAGGCCTGGTGCAGCGCGCGCACCGCGCGCTCCACGTCCTCCTCGCGCACGATGCAGGAGATCCGGATCGTCGAGGTCGAGATCAGGTCGATGTTGATCCCCTCGGCCGCGAGCGTCTCGAACATCGTCGCCGTCACCCCAGGGTG
>JAJYYT010000174.1 GCA_021800645.1 Actinomycetes bacterium | reverse complement strand
CGAGGACTCCGTGTACGTCCATGCCGATCACCGCGGGAGGGGGATCGGCAGGACGCTCCTCGACGAGCTGCTCCGCCTCGCTGCCGGTCACGGCTTCCATGCAGTCATCGCGAGGATCTCCTCGGAAAACGAGGCGTCGATCCGCCTGCATCGCTCCTGCGGGTTCGAGCTCGTCGGAGTGGAGCGGGAGGTCGGCCGCAAGCACGGCAGGTGGCTCGACGTCGTGGAGCTGCAGCGGATGCTCTGACCCTGAGGCCGCGTGCGAGGAGGTCGGCTCGGCGAGTCACCCGGCGACGGAACGGGCGAGCGCTCCGGGGACCTCCAGCTCCTGCCAGGAGCTCGACCACCGCCCGATCGGGGCGAGCAGCACTGCAAGGAGCGCGAGGAGCGCGACCGCGACGGCCACCGGGTTGTAGTGGATGAGCTCGTCGAGGAGTGTCCGCCCGCCCGGCAGGCCGATGAACGGGGAGAGCGCCGAGAGCGCGACGAGGACCGCGCGCAGCTTGCCGGCGGCAACCGGCGCGAGCATCACGACTCCCCAGGTCAAGTACCACGGCTGGACCACGGGGCCGAGGATCACGAAGAGCAGCATGCTGATCCCCAAGGCGCGCAAGGCGCCCACGCGGTCGCTGCGCACGAGCAGGTAGACCGAGATCCCGGTGGCGGCGCCCAGACCGAGCACCCGCGTGCCCGACAGGACGGCCGCCATCGGCACCGACGTCAGGCCGACCGCGTGGATCGCGCCCGACAGGAGCATGCCGACACCCGTCGCGGGTGCAAGCCAGCTCCGCACCGTGCCCGGGGTGTCGAGATTGGCGATCCAGCCGATGCCGAGCCCGGACGCGAAGGACAGGCCGAGCACGACCGCGGAGGCGATCGCGCCGGCCTTGAGGAGCGGCCGCACCCGCTCTCGCAACGGGAGATCGGGACCTGTCCACCCCCAACCGATGTAGACGATCCCGATCGCCGCGGGGACCTTGATCGCGGCCGCGAGCGCGCAGAGCAGCACGCCCCACGCGGGGTGCCGATAGCGGGCGGCCGTCACGCCGGCGACCATGAGCCCGAGCATGAGCGCGTCGTTGTGGGCCGCGCCCACGAGCATGAGGACCACCAAGGGGTTCAGCACCGCCATCACGTAGACGGGACCGTGATCCCTGCCGAAGGAGCGAGAGAGCGCCGGGATGCACGCGGCGATGAGCGCCACGCCAGCGAGCGCTGACAGTCTGAGGAGGACGACGGTCGCGAGCACGTGGTGGAAGCTCACGCTCGCGAAGAGCCCGTCCATCAGCAAGAACAGCGGGCCGTACGGCGCAGGGGTGTTCAACCACAGCGGGTCGACCGGGTTCACATAAGGCCCGGCGCCGAGGGTGTACGGCCCGTAGTCGTACGGGTTGATGTGGCGGCTCATCATCTCACCCTGGGCTGCGTAGGAGTAGACGTCGCGGCTGAAGATCGGCGCGACCACGAGCATAGGCAGGACCCACAGCACGAGGATCCAGCCGAGGTAGCGAACGGGTACGCCCGGCCGGCGCGCGAGCGCTTTCAGGAGCCCGTACCAGACGCGGATCAGGAGCACGAGCCCGCCGTAGACCGCCACGAGCCCGAACAGCATGAAGCTCTCGGAGGACCCGCCAGGCGGCGGCTCACCGAAGAACCACGTCCCCGCCATCTCCAGCTTGAACGGCGAGCTCGGCAGGGACGCGCCGACGGTGATCGCACAGAGCGCGACGAAGCCCAGCAGCGCCGGACGCCTGAGGAAGCGCCACCCGTCACGCTCCTCGCCGCCCGGCTGCACCCGGCCTGCGAGCATCGACGCGGGGAGGACGCGGACCTTCAGCATCTCGAGGTGCACCGCCAGCCGGTCGGCAGCGGCGCCCGCACGGGCGGCGCGCTCGGCCGTCCTCGATCGCTCCTGCGCGAGCCGTGCTCGCAGACGCCCCAACCGGGCTGGGCTCGGCAGTGCGGCGGAGGCGACCCGTGTCGCTCGACCGCTCACGCGCTCTCCAACGTCGTCGGCCTCACTTGTCGTCGCGGCGGAGCCCTTCCGCCGAGAGCTGGTCACTCGCTGGGACTGCTCCGGCTGCACGTCGCCGGCGGTGCCCGGCACCGCCTCGAGATCGCGCTACGACGCCGACATCGTCGCAAGCGGCCCTGCACACGCGACACTCGGGCGGACCGGGACTTCGGCTACTGGTCACGGCATTGTAACCGTGCGTCCGAGGCGCGCCAATACCGCCACCGCCTCCACGGCGGGTCGGCGTGCCGACCGGGCCTCCCTGCCTGGGCGAGGTGGGGATCCCGTAGGGAGTGATCAGGCCCTCGTTCGGAAGCCGGCACGACGACGTGCTCGCGCAGGTCGGCAACCTGGTGGATGAGCTGGCTGGGCTCACGAGATCCGAGAGCGGATCGGCGACCCGGCTCGTCTGCTGGCGGCAGCCTGAACCGTCCACCGTCGAGGGGTCGGAGCGCACGGAAGTGGTGCTCGCGAAGCCGAGCAGCCGCCGCGTCCGGTGACGATGTACGGTGACGACCACGCTCAGGTCGGCGAGGCCGGCGTCGGCCGCCTCGAGCGGTGCTCGAGCTCTGCGATGACCCGTGCTCGTCCGGCACGAGGTGAGCGACCACGGACCGACCGTGCCGAGTCACCAGTGGGTCGTGCGGCAGTGCAGTCGACGCGGCCCGCGTCCCATGTGGCTCCCGGTGGGCCGGGGAGGATTCGAACCCCCGTAGGCTTTCGCCGACAGGTTTACAGCCTGCTTCCTTTGGCCACTCGGACACCGACCCGACGGGGAGGTTACCGCACACGGCCGGCGGCCTCCCGCGGCCGGCGACCTCCCGTGGCCGGCGACCCGGCAGGCAGTCCTGCGCCAGGACCTCCTGGGCCAGCCGGTCCGCGCCACACGGTCGGTAGGGTGGGCGCCATGCCCAGCTTCGACATCGTGTCGCAGGTGAACATGCAAGAAGTGCGCAACGCCGTCGACCAGGCGAACAGGGAAGCGTCGACGCGCTTCGACTTCAAAGGGACCGACTCTCGAATCGAGCTCGGCATCGACGAGCTGACCCTGCACTCCTCGACCGAAGACCGGCTCGCTGCGCTCCGCCAGGTGCTCGAAGAGAAGCTCGTGCGCCGCCACGTCTCCTTGAAGGCGCTCGATCCCGGCAAGGTGGAAGAGGCCGCCAAGGGCACCGCGCGCCAGCGGATCGCGATCCGTGCCGGCATCTCCCAGGACGCCGCGAGGAAGCTCCACAAGCTCGTCAGGGACCTCGGCCTGAAGAACGTGACCTCGCAGACCCAGGGGGACCAGGTCCGGGTCACCGGCAAGAAGCGCGACGACCTCCAGGCGGTGATCGCGGCATGCAAGGCCGAGGACTTCGGCATCCCGCTGCAGTTCGAGAACTTCAGGGACTGATCGGCCGGGAGGAGCGGCGGGGCGGGACCACCTCAGCTCACTGCGGCTGCGGCGTCGTCGCTCTCCTCCTCGGCACCGGCGAGGACCGGTTCGGGCTGCAGGCGCTGGTTGGTCTCCTCCATGGAGGAGGGCACCTTGAACGTGCGGTTGAAGACCAAGAGCTTCAGCACCCAGAAGATCGAGAAGGACAGCACGTTCGCGAACAGGACGAGACCGGTCTGCGGGAGATGGGTGAGGTGCCAGCGCTCGCCGAGGTACCGGGCCGTGGCCGCGCCGATCATGGAGAACGAGATGCTCGCCGCCGACATCACGCAGAAGGGCAGGACCTCCTTGAAGAGGTGCGAGCGTCCACCCTTATGATCCGACCGTGACCAGGACTCGCAACCGGTGGCTCGGGCCGGCGTCGCGCCCGGTGGCGATTCCCGAGGACATCGACGACCCCACGCTCGAAAAGGCCTCTGGCGTGATCGACCTGCCCCTTCACATCGCCTGGAGCGAACCGTCCCTCACCTACGACCTGAACCGGCGAGCGGATCGTCTGCGCGTCTACGAGCAAGTGCTCCGAGAGGGCACGGAGGACGACGTTCGCTACTACATCGACGCCGAGGAGCTGACGCGCGTCTTCGACGAGCTCGTTCTCCCCCCTCATGTCCGTGCCGCGTGGTCCGAATGGTTTCGCAGGCACGCGTGTCACGGTCGGCCCTGAGTGCTGAGTCCGCTGCAGGAACGGGTCGCGCGCATCGTTGCTGGTCTCGCCGAGTCCGACGGCTTCGCGCTGGCCGGTGGAGCGGCGCTCATTCTCCGGGGCGACGTCGACCGCCGCACCCGCGACCTCGACTTCTTCGGACCGGACGCTGTCGCCGTCGATCGTCTGGCCCCTGTCGCCCAGCAGGCGCTCCTCGACGCCGGTCTGCGAGTCCAGCAAGGGATCGATCCCCCCGGGTTCGCGCGCCTGCTCGTCGGCGACGACAACGACCAAACCGAAGTCGACCTCGGCACCGACGCCCGGTTGTTCCCTCCCGAGGAGCTTCTCGGTATTCGGGTGCTGTCCGGCGAGAAGCTCGCTGTCGACAAGCTGCTCGCGCTGTTCGGGCGCGCCGAGGCGCGGGATTTCGTCGACCTCCTCGCTGTCGCGGATCGCTACGGACTGGACCGATTGCTCGACCTCGCGGCAGAGAAGGACCGGGGCTTCGACGCCCGAGTGTTCGCGGAAATGCTGACCAGGATCGATCGACTGCCGAAGGCTGCCTTCGCGCTCGACGACACTCAGTTCGAAAGGCTCCAAGCAACCATCAGAGCATAGAAGGAGCTCGCGCTCGCCTACGCGCGCCGGGAACGGGGAAGGAGTGGCGACTGGCGAACGCCGACCCATCGGCCGGATCGGCGAACTGGGTCGGAAGGACCGAGGTGACGGCACAGGCTGCCAAGGGCACCAGCTCGGTGCCCATCGGCTCGATGCACAAGGATCGCCGCGGTCCATCGAGTTCCCTGCCGACTGGCTCCAGGGTCTCCGAGAGGCCGTCGCCACCGAGGTGGGCCACCCGTCGCGAGGACGCGATCGCCGGACTCGAGCTGCTGGCTGCCCACCGCGAGCGCTTGGAGCCCGCGCGCCAGCGGATCGCGATCCGTGCCGGCATCTCCCAGGACGCCGCGAGGAAGCTCCACAAGCTCGTCAGGGACCTCGGCCTGAAGAACGTGACCTCGCAGACCCAGGGGGACCAGGTCCGG
>JAJYYT010000173.1 GCA_021800645.1 Actinomycetes bacterium | reverse complement strand
GGGATGCCTGCGCCCCTTACTCGATTGCTCAGACCGCCTCGAGCCTGCTCCGCAAGATCTCGCGCCGTGACAAAAATGGTGGGCGCTGCGGGACTCGAACCCACGACCTCAGCCGTGTGAAGGCTGCGCTCTAACCAACTGAGCTAAGCGCCCGGACAGCACGCCGGTGCCGGAAGCGGCACGACGACCATATCGCGGCCTGGGCGGCCGCCGGCTGCCCTCGCCCAGCCCGCGCTTGACCCGGCACCGGCACCCGGCACGTGCCCCCGCACCCCGCAGCAACCGGCACGCGCTCCCGCGGCACCCGCCCGCGCCCCGCGACTCCAGGCGTTCCCGACAGGTAGCCTTGCTCGCATATGCCGCGGGCCGCCACAGAACCCACCACACTGGGCAACCTCGGCCAGACGACGATCTGGGGGCGCCTCTCCCAGACCTTCCTCCGGCCGCCGGCCCCGAAGACTGCTCGCGACGAGCAAGTCGACTTCTCCCGCATGACCGACGACGAGAAACGGGCGCGCATCGTGGGTGTCGACCCGACCGAGAAGAGGGTCGGCATCGCGGCATCCCTGTTGGGCGTCGCGCTTGCGATCTACGCCAACGTGCCCTACATGGTGTCCAAGACGTCCGTCGTCACGACGGTCAAGCCCACGGGCAAGACGTGCGCCCCGGTCCTGGGGATCACGGACCTTCACTACGTGGCGTCGACCAGCTCGTGCGACGGCATCTACTCGGCGAGCCACTACGTCCTCCCGCTCATCGTGTCGCTCGTCCTCGCCACCGCCATCTACGTCACCGTGCTGATCAGGCGCCGGGCGCCGCTCGCCTTCACGATCGTGATGACCGGCCTCGCTTTCGGCTCTCTGCTCGTGCTCGTCCCCTACGGCGTCGCGGGGGGCTGGATCATGCTGCGGGCGTGGCGCACGCAGAAGTACGGGTCCCCGACGGCCAGGACGGCGATGACTGGCTGGGTGGCACCGCCGCCGCGCGGTACGACGCGCAGAGCCCGGTCGACGGCTCCGCGCGGGCGGAAGGGAAAGGAAGCGGCGACGACCACAACGCGAAAGCCGCCCGCGGCGAACAAGCGCTACACCCCCAAGTCTCCACCGAAGAAGAAGGTCGCGCCGCCGACCAGCTGACCGGCGGGCCTCGAGGAGCCGAGCCCGGACAGCAGCTTCAGCTGGTCATGAGCGCGGAGCGCAGCAGCTGGAGGACGTCGGCACGACGGCGGACGAGCGAGCGCGCGGTGGGCTCTTCTCCAAGTGCGCGCAGCACGTCGACCTCGGTCACCATCCCGATCACCGTCGAGTAGATCGCGAGCAGCAGCAGGTTCGGGTCGTGGCGCCGCATGTGCCCCGCGTCCATCTCCGCTTCGAGAAAGTCCGACGCCCGACGCAGCAGGGGCTGGAGCTCGACGGTCATACGCGTCGACGCGGGAGGACCGAGACGGGACACCTCGCGGACGAGGCCGAGCAGCTGGGGACGGCGCGAGGCGAGCCGGAACACCGAGCGCACGACGGCCTCCACCTTGGCCCAACCGTCTCCCGCGCCGTCAAGCCCGGTCTCCATCGCCCCGGCGAGCTCCTCTGCGCTGCGCGCGATCAACGCGTCGAGGAGCGCTTCTTTGCTCGGGAACCAGTAGAGGATCGACTGCTTCGTGATCCCCAGATCGGCGGCCAGTGCGTCGAGCGACGTCGCCTCGTAGCCGCGGGTCCCCCACGCCGCCAGCGCCGCGTCGAGGATGCGTTCGCGCGTCGTAGTGCGCGCCACGGTGGGCACATCCGCAGGCTAGCCCATCCCTACCATGTGGTAGACAGCGGTGCCTACCAGGTGGTAGACCAGGGGGATGCCGATCCCTGCTGGGCTCGCTGGCAAACGGTTCTTCGTCACCGGTGGGACTGGATTCCTCGGCACTGCGCTGATCGAGCGGATCTTGCGCACCGTGCCCGACGCCGAGGTGGTGGCGCTCGTCCGCCCTGGGCGCAGGGCAAGCGCACGCGAGCGCGCGGTGCGCGAGATCCTCCGCAACGACTGCTTCGACCGGCTCCGAGACGAGCTCGGCGACCGGTTCGACCAGACCGCTGACCGGCTCGCCGCTGTCTCAGGAGACGTGAGTCGTGACGGCCTCGGGTTGGACGCCGAGGGGCGCCGCCTTCTCGCCTCGTGCGACGTGGTCGTGCACTCGGCAGCCACGGTCAGCTTCGACTCTCCGCTGGACCAGGCAGTCGAGATCAACCTGCTCGGGCCTTCGCGGGTGGCAGGCACGCTCGCGTCGGCCCGCGCCGAGGCAGAGCAGGTGACGCCCGTCCATCTGATCGCCGTCTCCACCGCGTACGTAGCGGGCACCCACCACGGGGAGGCAAGAGAAGAGCTCCTCAGCGCGAACCGGTTCTCGCTCGACGTCGACTGGCGCGCAGAAGTGGCTCACGCGCGCCGGCTGCGCCAGGACCTCGAGGACCGGTCACGGCGCGCCGACACCCTTGCGACCTTCTCGAAGAAAGCTCGCGAGGAGCTCGGCGGCGCTGGCGAGCACCTCCTCGCCGCACGTGCCGAGCGGCTGCGCGACGAATGGGTCACGGACCGCCTCGTCGACGCAGGCACCGCACGAGCCCGGTCGCTCGGCTGGCCCGACGCGTACCCGTTCACGAAGGCGATGGGGGAACGGGCGCTCATCGAGAACGCGGAGGTGCCCCTCAGCATCGTCCGGCCCTCGATCATCGAGTCGGCGCTCGCCGAGCCGGTCCCAGGGTGGATCCGCGGCTTTCGTATGGCCGAGCCGATCATCATCTCCTTCGCCCGCGGGCTGCTGCGCGAATTCCCCGGAGTGCCCGAAGGCGTGGTCGACGTCATCCCCGTCGACATGGTGGTCGCGGCCATCTTGGCGATCGCAGCCGCACCGGCGCCCGAGCACCCCGCGGTGTACCACGTGGCATCAGGGGTCGCGAACCCGCTTCGCTATGGCAGGCTCGTCGAGCTCATCCAAGAGTGGTTCGCCCAGCACCCGATCTACGACGACCGGGGACAGCCGATCAGCCTTCCCGAGTGGTCGTTCCCTGGCCGAGGTCGCGTGCAGCGCCAGCTCCAGCGCGCGACGAAGGCGATGGACGCGGCCGAACGGGTGCTGAGGGCCCTGCCCCTGCGGGGCAGGCAGGCCTCCTTCTCGGCCACCGTCGAGGAGCGCAACTCGCTGGCGAAGCGTGCCCTCGGCTACGTCGAGCTCTACGGCGCCTACACCGAGACCGAGGCGCGCTACCGGGTCGACCGGCTCCTCGAGGTGTGGCGGAGCCTCGACGACGACGATCGCGCCGCCTTCTGCTTCGACCCCTCGGTCATCGACTGGGACCACTACGTCCACGACGTCCACCTGCCCTCCGTGGTCGCCCACGCCCGCGTCAAGACCACTCCCGCGCGTCCCACGCTCGCCAGCCGCTCCGAGCGGGCCCGCCGGGCGATCCTCTCGCCAGACCGCCACCTCGCGGCGTTCGACCTCGAGCACACGCTCATCGCCGCGAACGTCGTCGACAGCTACGCCTGGCTGGCCTCGCGCCACCTCGCCGCGTCGCGGCGCACGAAGCTCGTCGGAGAGCTGGTCGCCCAAGCCCCGGCGCTCCTCGCCCTCGACCGGCGAGACCGAGGCGACTTCCTCCGGCTCTTCTACCGCCGTTACGACGGCGCGCCGGTCGCCCAGCTGGAGGAGGACGCGTGGGAGCTGTTCCACCGCCAGCTCCTCCCGCGTGCGTTCCCCGCCGGGCTCGCGAGGGTCCGCGAGCACCGACGGCTCGGCCACCGCACGCTGCTCATCACCGGGGCGCTCGACTTCGTGGTCGCCCCCCTGCGTCCGCTCTTCGACGACATCGTCTGCGCCCGCATGGCCCAGTCCGAAGGGCGCTTCACCGGGAGGCTGGACGAGCTCCCGCCCATTGGCGAGGCGCGGGCGCAGCTCCTCGCCGAGTACGCCGACGCGCACGGTCTCGACTTGAAAGAGTCGGTCGCCTACGCGGACTCAGCGAGCGACCTCGCGATGCTCGAGGCAGTCGGCTTCCCCGTCGCCGTCAACCCCGAGTCGCGTCTCGCCGCGATCGCCAGGCGCCGGGGCTGGCACGTCGAGCACTGGTCGCGCGCGGCCGGCGGCGCGGCGCGCCCGCTGCCGCTCGGTCCGCTCGACGTGCGCCCGCTCTCGCGCGCCAACAGGCTGTCATGAAGGCGCTGGTCTTCGAGCGGAACCTCCCTCGGTTCGCCGCGTCGAGGCTCGCGTCGACGCTCGGCTCGGGGAGGGGCGCGGCGATCGGGCCGCTGCGACTCCTGGAGACGGAGCCACCCGAGCTGCCGGGTCCTGACTGGGCCCGGGTGACGCCGCTGCTCTCAGGGATCTGCGGGTCCGACCTCGCCACCCTCGACGCCAAGAGCTCTCGCTACTTCGAGCACATCGTGAGCTTCCCGTTCGTCCCCGGTCACGAGGTCGTGGGCGAGCTGGAGACCGGCGCGCGCGTGGTGCTCGAGCCCGTGCTCGGCTGCGTTGCACGCGGCATCGACCCTCCGTGCGACGCATGCCGGCGCGGGATGCTCGGTGATTGCGAGCGCATCGCGTTCGGCAATCTCGCTCCGGGCCTCCAGACCGGCTACTGCGCCGACACGGGCGGCGGGTGGTCGCACGCCGGTCTCGTCGCCCACCCGAGCCAGCTCCACGCGGTGCCCGACGCCTTCAGCGACGAGGACGCAGTGGTCGTCGAGCCCGTCGCGTGCGCCGTGCACGCCGTCTGTGACGCGGGCCTGGAAGGAACAGAGATCGTCGCGGTGCTCGGTGCAGGCACGCTCGGGCTCGCCGTCGTCGCAGCAGTGACCACCTTGTCTGCCGCGGGCCGCATCCCGACGCCCAGCGCGCTGCTGGTGGGGGCCCGCTACTCGCACCAGCGGCGCCTAGCCGCCGAGCTCGGGGCGGCGTCTGCGCTCTCGCCGGACCAGCTGGTCAGAGCGGTCCGTCGGCAGAGCGGCTCGCTCTCCTTGTCCCACCCGCGGCCAGGACGCGCCAGCGGACCGTTGACCGGCGGTGCGCACGTCGTCTTCGACTGCGTCGGATCGGCGGACTCCATCGCCCAATGTCTCGAGATGGTCCGACCGCGCGGCCGGGTGGTGCTCATCGGCATGCCCGGACACGTGCATGTCGACCTCGCGCCCCTCTGGCAGCGCGAGGTGCGCCTCGCCGGCGCGTACGC
>JAJYYT010000172.1 GCA_021800645.1 Actinomycetes bacterium | reverse complement strand
GGCGGAGCCCGGGGGGCCGGCGTGTCCGCCGGGGTGTGGAGGAGGGTGAACCGGCCGACGTTCCACAGCTTCGTAAGGAAGTTCCGGGCGCCGTCTAGGGGCGCCGGCCCGAACGGACCATCCTCTTCGACGGGGTTCGGGAAGGTCAGGGAGAAGCGCAGAGTGTCCGCTCCGCGCTCCCGGATCACGTCTAGGGGGTCCGGCGAGTTGCCGAGGTGCTTCGACATCCGTCGGCCCTCCGCGTCGCGCAACATCCCGGTGAACACGACGTCAAAGAACGGCGGCTGTTCGGTGAACTTGAGGCCCGCCATCATCATCCGGGCGACCCAGAAGAACATGATGTCGCGGCCGGTGACGAGGACCTTCGTCGGATAGTAGTGGGCGAGCTCGCCGGTCGGCTCGGGCCATCCCAGCGCGAGGAACGGCCACATCCAGCTCGTAAACCATGTGTCGAGGACATCCGGATCCGCGGCGATATCGGAGCGATGGCACGAGGGGCACTCGCTCGGCTCGGGGACGGAGGCGAACTCGTTCCCGCACGAACGGCATGTGTAGACCGGGATGGGGTGGCCCCAGAGGATCTGTCGGGAGATGCACCAGTCCTGAATCGACTCCATCCACCGGAAGTAGGTGAGGTTCCATCGCTCCGGGTGGATCCGAATCCGGCCCTCCCGTACCGCGGCGATCGCGGGCGCGGCGAGCGGTTGCATCCGCACGAACCACTGGTTCGAGAGCCGGGGCTCGACAATCGCCTCCGATCTCTCCGATCGGGCGACCGAGTGACGGAACCTCTCGCGCTTGACCAGGAGGTTTCTCGCTTCCAGCTCCGTGACGGCCCGCTCCCGCGCGAGGTCGCGATCGAGGCCCTGCCACTCGGCCGGCACGTCGGGCCCGTGGAGCCGGGCCCGGCCATCGAATATCTCGGCGGGCATCACGAGGTCGGGATGGCGCCGAAAGATCTCGTAGTCGACCAGGTCGTGCCGCGGGGTCACTTTGAGAGCGCCGGTGCCGAACGCCGGGTCGATCGCCTCATCGGTAATGACGGGGACGATGCGGTCCACGAGTGGCACGCGCACCCGTCGCCCCACCGCTGCGAAATGGCGCGTGTCGGAAGGGTGGACGGCAACCGCCACATCTCCGAGGATCGTTTCCGGTCGAGCGGTCGCCACCACCATTCCTCCGGGGCTTCCGTCGGCCCAAGGATACCGAACGTAGTACAGCGTCCCTTCCTCCTCCGAGTGCGTCACCTCGAGGTCGGAGATCGCGGTCTCCAAGCGAGGATCCCAGTTGACCATCCGCTCGCCCCGATAGATCAACCCCTCCCGGTAGAGCCGGACGAACGCCTCGCGCGTCGCGCGACTTGCGAGGGCGTCCTTCGTGTAGCGGAAACGGGACCAGTCGATCGAGAACCCCGCCGCCTCGAACTGCGCGCGGATGCGCGCCTCGTGTTCGTGGCGCCATTTCTCGAGGTGTTCGAGCGCTTCGCTCCGCGCGAGCGTCTCGAACCGAACCCCCTGCTTCGACAGGCGGCGGCGTACCTCGACCTGCGTCGCGAGCCCCGCATGGTCGACCCCGGGAACCCACAGCGTCGGCCGGCCCTGCATGCGGGCCCGGCGCACCAGCACGTCCATCACGGTGCCGCCGAGCATGTGGCCCATGGTGAGGACCCCGGTCACGTTGGGAGGAGGAAGGGCAAGCGCGAACGTCGGCTCCTTCGGGCGATCGGGAGCTCGGAAGGCCGCGACGCGCGCCCACTCCTGCTGCCAGCGGCGCTCGATCGGCCCCGGCTCGAACCGGGCGGCCAGCGGCGTCCGGTCCGGCGTCGCGGACGTCTCTGCCACCGGCATCGGCCGAACCCACCGTGGCACGGTCAAAGACGTTTGCGAGGCGGAGGAATCAACCCGAGCGGGCCCGCGTTTGGGGAAACAAGAGGACGTCCTTGATCGACGGGGAACCGAGGAGCGCCATCACGACCCGGTCGATCCCGATGCCGATCCCGGTGGCGGGGGGCATCCCGTAGCGCATCGCGGCGACGAAATCCGCGTCGTAGGCGTACGTCTCCTCGCCTCGCGCGCTCAGTTGCTCGCGGAACCGCCGTTCCTGCTCCTCCGGGTCGTTGAGCTCCGTGTAGGCGTTCCCGAGCTCAAAGGAGCGAACGAAGATCTCAAACCGCTCGACACGACCCGCCTTGGTCCGGTGGCGCTTCGCGAGCGGCGTCGTGCTCGCGGGGTGATCGACCACGAAAGTGACGTGATCGATCGTCGGCTCCACGTAGTGCTCGAACAGCTTGTCGAGGAACACGCCGGGAGGGGAGTCGTCCGGAACGGTGGCTCCGATCGCCCGCGCCCGAACCCGGAGCTGGTCCACGTCCAGATCCGCGACGTGGGATATCCCGCTCGCGCGTTCGAGGCTCTCCACGAAGTCAAGGGTCGGGAACGGAGGGCGGAACCGGTCGGCTGCGGCGCGGACTTCCGGATCGTCGGGCAGCCACTCTTGCGTCCTCGCGGCGAGGCGCTCGAGCAGGGACTCGGCGAGCTGGCGCATATCCTGGTAGTCCGCGTAGGCCCAGTACGCTTCCAGCATCGTGAACTCGGGTGAGTGCGTCGTGTCCAGATCCTCGTTGCGGAAGCAACGGCCGATCTCGTAGACCCGCTCGAGCCCTCCGACGAGCAGGCGCTTGAGCGAGAGTTCGAGCGCGATCCGCAACTGGAGCTCCTCGTCCAGGTACCGGGAACGTGTCACGAAGGGCGCGGCGGCGGCCCCGCTCGCTACGGGGAGGAGGACCGGCGTCTCGACCTCCATGAATCCGGCCGCGTCGAAGTGGCGCCGGACCTCCCGCACGAGCTCCGAGCGCAGTCGGAATCGCCGCCGCACATCCCCGGATGCAAGCAGGTCGAGGTAGCGCCGACGGATCCGTTCCTCCTCGTCCTTGAGCCCGTGGTACTTCTCCGGGGGAGGCGAGATCGCCTTCGCGAGCATCACGAGGGACCGCGCGACGAGGGAACACTCTCCCCGTCGGGTGCGGGCCGCGTACCCGGCCGCTCCGACGATATCTCCCGGATCGAGGTCGGCGAGCCACGCGGAATAGGCGCCGTCTCCGAGGACGTCGCTTCGCAGGACCAGCTGAAGCGTCCCGGAGAGATCGACGAGATCCGCGAACGACGCCTTTCCGTGCGTCCGCACGGTCCACAGGCGTCCGGCAACGCGGTACTCGGTCTGGGTCGATTCCTCCCCCGGCGAGAGCCGGCCGGCCGCGGCCGTCACTTCGCACGCGGGCACGCGACCCGGAAAGGCATGGGGGTACGGTTCGATGCGTCGGGCGCGGATTCGCTCGATCTTGGCGCGGCGCTCGACTTCAAGGCGGGACTCTTCCGGCGGCATCGCCCCGACCCGGCGGGAGGGGGTGGGGGACAAAGAGCCTTCGTTCAGCCGGCGAGGCCTTCGAGCGATAGTCGTTCGACGCTTCCGGGACGCACGAGCGCAAGATGCTCGGGAACGGCCGCTTCGGCTCCGGCCGGGCGCGCGGGCTCGTGCAAGAGGAGGAACGTGCCGTAGAAGAACTCGGCCGTCGCGTCCCCGCCGCCGATCCCGTAGCTCACGTAGTCGGAAAAGTAGACGTGGAGGTAGCCCGAGCGTCGTTCGCGGATCGCGGCGAGGAAGGCGGTGAGGTCCGCCGAACCCTTACGCTGGAGCTCCTCGATCAGGTCGCGGAGGAGCGGGCGGAGCGACAGACCGGCGAG
The DNA here is from genome assembly GCA_021800645.1 of Actinomycetes bacterium. Next base: position 1,490 of record JAJYYT010000172.1, on the reverse strand, counting down.
CCCATCGTAGGCGAGGTACACCGCCGGCCTCGGGTCGAGGGAAACGACGTCGAGCCGGAGCACCCCTTCGACCGGCTTCGTGCGCATGCGGTCGCCCTAACGGGTCCGCGATATGAGGTCTTCGATAGAGGAACGCGCAATCACCAATCATCCTATGGCCTCGGAAGATCTCTCGGACCGTGGCCGAAGCCGGGCGCACCGATCCTTTCGTTCCCGGGCCCCGCCTGCGCTGTGGTCCGACGGGCGATGGACCCTTGAACGGCCTCTCGTTCGCCGCCAAAGACCTCTTTGACGTCGCCGGTGATCGGAAGACCTCCGGCAACCCCGACTGGCAGCGCACGCATCCACCGGCCGTCCGATCGTCGCCGGTTATCGTTCGCCTGCTCGCGGCCGGGGCCCGTCTCGAGGGCAAGACGGTCATGGACGAGCTCGCCTACAGCCTTCAGGGGGAGAACGCGTTCTTCGGCACCCCCCTCAATCCGAGGGCGCCGGACCGGGTCCCGGGCGGCTCGTCCAGCGGGTCCGCCTCGGCGGTGGCCCATGGGCTCGTCGACTTCGCCCTCGGTTCGGACACGGGTGGCTCGGTACGTGTGCCCGCCAGCTACTGCGGGATATTCGGGATCCGGCCCACGCACGGCCGCATCTCGCTGGATGGGATGACGCCGCTCGCGCCGAGTTTCGACACGGTCGGATGGTTTGCTCGTGACGGTGCCACGCTGGCGCGTGTCGGAGGCGTCCTTCTCGAGGAAGCCGCCTCTCCTCCTCCGGATCGGTTCCTCTGGGCGAGCGATGCGTTCGACATCGCCGAACCGGGAACGAAGCAGGAGCTTCTCCAACGCGCGCGAGAACTCTTCGGCCCGATGGACGAGGTTCGGGTCTATCCGGGCGCTCCGAGCGACGCCTACGACACCTTCCGCACGATCGGGGGTTTCGAGACCTGGCAGGTTCATGGGCCTTGGATCGCGGAGACACACCCTCGTTTTGCAGCCCCCATCGAGGGCCAGCTCCGGGCCGCGGCCGGCGTGACTGCTGCGAGGGCCCAAGCGGCGCGTGACTACTGCGCGATCTTCCGGGCGACGGTCCGCGCCGCGGTACCTTCCCGGGGCGCCTTGGTCGTCCCGGCGTCCCCCACTCCGGCGCCACCGAAGGCGGACCCGGACAGGGAGCGGACGGTCCGGTTGCGGGAGACGATCCTTTCGCTGGAGGCGGTCGCCTCGCTGAGCGGCGTGCCCGAGGTCGTGCTGCCGGTCGGGCTCGTGGAGGAGCGGCCCGTGGCCCTCGGCGTCATCGGAGCGCCGGGGTCGGACTCTTCGTTACTCGCTCTCGCCGCGAGCAGCGCGGTCGCCCGCGCCGTCCGGTAGGAGCGGGAGCCGAAGTCCCGACTCAGTCGGCGCCGCCGCCCTTGGGGGGCGCCGGGCTCGACTTCTTCGACGCGATGACGTCGTCGATGCGCAGGACCATGCTCGCGACCTCGACGGCGCTCGAGAGCG
>JAJYYT010000171.1 GCA_021800645.1 Actinomycetes bacterium | reverse complement strand
ACGCCGCTCATCGGCAACGGGGTCGTCGTCGAGCCGCAGGCGCTGCTCTCCGAGCTCGACGAGCTCGAACGGCGCGGGGTGGACACGTCGCGGCTCGTCGTGAGCGGCAACGCGCATCTCATCATGCCCTACCACCTCGAGCTCGACCGCGTGACGGAGCGGTACCTGGGGAAGAACTCCCTGGGCACCACCAAGCGCGGCATCGGCCCCGCCTACGCGGACAAGGCTGCCCGTGTGGGGCTGCGTGTGCAGGACCTTCTCGACGCGAAGATCTTCCGCCAGAAGCTCGACGTCGCCTTGAAGGAGAAGAACGCGGTCCTCGCCAAGGTGTACAACCGCCTGCCGCTCTCGGCGAGCGACATCGCGCAGCGCTATCTGGACGAGTACGCGCCACGGCTCGTGCCGATGGTGGGGGACACGGTCGGCATCCTCCACGAGGCGATCGGCGCCGGGCGCAACATCCTGCTGGAAGGTGCCCAGGCCACGTTCCTGGACCTCGACCATGGCACGTACCCGTTCGTCACCTCGTCGAACCCCGTCGCGGGCGGGGCGTGCACCGGCAGCGGGCTCGGTCCGCGTGATATCGACCGCGTGATCGGCATCGCGAAGGCCTACGTGACCCGGGTAGGCGCGGGCCCCTTCCCGACGGAGCTCGACGGCGAGCTCGCGGAGCTGCTGGTCGAGCGGGGCCACGAGTACGGCACCGTCACCGGCCGTCGTCGCCGGGTTGGCTGGTTCGATGCCGTGATGGCTCGCCAAGCGGTGCGGCTGAACTCCCTGACCGAGATCGCGCTGACCAAGCTGGACGTGCTCGACACCACCGAGACGTTGCGCGTCTGCGTGGCGTACGAGGCGGGTGGCGAGCGCTATGACCTGCCTCCCTACCACCAGTCCACGCTCCACCAGGTGACCCCTCTCTACGAGGAGCTGCCCGGCTGGCGGACCGACCTGACCGGTACCACCTCCGTCGCCGACCTGCCGGAGGCGGCGAAGGAGTACGTCGCGTTCCTCGCCGACCAGATCGGGGTGCCCGTGCGCCTGGTGGGAGTCGGGCCCGGCCGAGAGCAGGTCGTGTCCTTCGCCGCCGCGTGAGCTTCCCGGGCCTGCGTCGTCCGTGAGCGCTCCTTTGATCTACGTCGTCGCGTGAGCGTTCCCCGGATCTGCGTCGTCGGCTCCGGAGGGAGGGAGCACGCGCTCTGCCTGGCGCTCGCCCGGTCCGCCGAGGTCGTGGTGACTCCGGGCAATCCGGGGATGCCGGGCGGGGCAGGTGGCCCCGGCCGCATCACCGCGACGTCGGCGCCACCGGAGGAGCTCGAGGCCGACCTCTACGTCATCGGGCCGGAGGCTCCGCTGGTCGGAGGCCTCGCCGACCGGCTGCGCGCGCTCGGGCGCCGCGTGGTCGGACCTGGTGCCGACGGAGCTCGGCTCGAGGGCTCGAAGGCCTTCATGAAAGAGGTCCTCGTCGCGGCCGGGGTGCCCACGGCCCGCCACGGGGTGTTCACGACGGTCGAGCCGGCGCGTGAGTTCCTCCGCGAGCTGCCGGGGCCCTGGGTCGTGAAGACCGATGGCCTGGCATCCGGCAAGGGCGTCACGGTCGCGTCGACGCTCGCGGAGGCGGAGGCGGACGTCAGGGCGAAGCTCTCCGGCGCGTTCGGCGGCGCGGGCCGGCGGGTCGTCGTGGAAGAGGGGCTGGCGGGCTCGGAATGCTCGCTCATCGTGCTGTGCGACGGCAGGACCGTGGTGCCGATGGCACCGGCTCGGGACTACAAACGTCTGCGAGACCGGGATCGAGGCCCGAACACCGGCGGCATGGGCTCGTACGCACCGCTTCCCGACCTGAAGGACGCAGAGGTGGAGGAGCTGGTCGAGCGCATGGTCGCCCCGGTCGTCCACGAGATCCGCCGCCGCGGCATCGACTACCGGGGAGTGCTCTACGCCGGGCTGATGCTCACCGCCGACGGCCCGCACGTCCTCGAGTACAACGTCAGGCTCGGCGATCCCGAGGCGCAGGTGGTGCTGCCGATCTTGCGCGAGGACCCAGTCGAGGTGCTTCTCGCCGTCGCCGAAGGCCGCCTCGCTCGGGCCGTGCCCGCAGGTCGCCTCTCGCCGCCCGAGGGCGCGGCGGTCTGCGTCGTGATGGCTGCGCAGGGGTACCCGACATCGGCGCGCATGGGGGATGCGATCGAGGGCATCGGCACCGACGGTCAGCTCGTGGAGCCAGTCCCGGGTGTGACGGTGATCCATGCCTCCACGCGCAGAGAAGCGCCGGACGGGCCGGTCCTCGTGGGTGGCGGCCGCGTCCTTGGGATCGTAGCCGTCGCGCCCGACCTGGCTGAGGCTCGGCGGCGCGCGTACCAGGCTGTCGATCGGGTCACCTGGCCCGGTGCGCAGTGGCGGAGCGACGTCGCGGCCGTCCCCGCCCCTGAGGCCGCACCCGCGACTTCGCAGGTGGCGCTGTGATCCGACGCTACAGCCCTGCCGACATGGCGGCCCTCTTCAGCGACGAGTCACGGCTCGCGACCTGGCTCGAGGTCGAGCTGCTGGCCGTCGAGGGCCACGCCGCCGTGGGTACGGTGCCCGCGGCCGACGCGGCAGCGGTCCGTCGCCGGGCGCCCAAGGTCGACGCGCAGTTCGTCGCCGACGTCGAGGACCGGGAGAGGGTGACCAACCACGACGTCGCGGCATTCGTGGACGTCGTCCAGGCTCGCATCGGCGAACCGGAGGCCTCGTGGATCCACTACGGCCTGACCTCGTCGGACGTCGTGGACACGGCGCAGTGCGCGACCCTGGCACGCTCGGCCGACCTGCTCGTCGAAGCTGCGGGGGAGCTCTTCGTCGCGCTGCGCGAGCGTGCAGAAGAGCTGATCGACGTCCCCGTGGCCGGGCGGACGCACGGGATGCAGGCGGAACCCACCACGTTCGGCGCCAAGTTCGCGCTCTGGGCGCTCCAGGTCGACCGGGACCGCACCCGCCTGCGCAGGGCGCGGCGTGCCGTCGCCGTCGGGAAGCTCTCGGGCGCCGTCGGCACGTACTCGAACGTGGACCCCGCCGTCGAGGCGTACGTCTGCCACGCGCTCGGCCTCGAGCCGGTCCCGGCGACCCAGGTGATCGCGCGCGATCGCCACGCCGAGTACCTCTACGCGTGCGCGTCCGTCGGTGCGACGGTCGAGCTGATCGCGACGGAGGTCCGTCTGCTCGCGCGCACCGAGGTCGGCGAGGTCGAAGAGCCGTTCTCCGAAGGGCAGAAGGGCAGCTCGGCGATGCCTCACAAGCGCAACCCCGTCCTCTCGGAGCGGCTCTGCGGGTTGGCGCGGCTGCTGCGCGGCTATGCCGGTGCGGGATTCGAGGACGTGGCGCTCTGGCACGAGCGCGACATCTCGCACAGCTCGGTGGAGCGGGTGGCGCTCCCGGACGCGTCGCTGCTCGCGTGCTACGTGCTCCGTCAAGCCACCGCGTTGGTGTCCGGGCTCGCGGTCCACGCCGACCGGGCCCGCGCCAACATCTCGGACCTCGTCTTCAGCCAGCCCGTCCTCCTCGCGCTCGTGGACAGAGGCTTGGCGCGCGACGACGCGTACCGGATCGTCCAGCGCGACGCGCGCGTCGCGCTGACCACAGGGCGTCCCCTGGCCGAGGTGCTCGCCTCGGATCCGGAGGTCCCTCTGGACGCCGACGAGCTCGACGCGGCTTTCGACCTCGACCGCATGCTCCGGCACCGGCGGCGGTTCCTCGACGCGCTCGTGGCCCTCGACGCGAGCGACGCTGCGGAGCGGGGACCTGCCTCGAGCGACCCACGAGGTCGGATCGACCAAGGAGCTCCGACCGGCACGAGGCGAGGGCTTCCGTGACGCTGTCGCTCCTGCGCTCGGGGAAGGTCCGCGAGCTCTACGACGTGGGCGACGGGTTGCTGCTCATGGTGGCTTCCGATCGCATCAGCGCGTACGACGTCGTGTTCGCCGAGCCGGTCCCCCACAAGGGCCGGGTGCTCACCGCGATGACGGCGTTCTGGGTGGCAGAGCTCACGGGCGTGGCCCCCGGCACGGTCCTCACCGCCGACCCCGACGAGATCGAAGCGCACGTCCCTGGAGCCTCGTCGTTGTCGGGCTCAGGGTGGTCCGGGATCGACGGGCGCGCTCTCCTCGTCCGCCGTGCCGAGATGCTCCCGATCGAGTGCATCGTGCGCGGGTACCTCGCTGGCCAGGCGTACGAGGAGTACACGGCCGCCGGCACGGTGCACGGCACGCCCATGCCGAAGGGCCTGCTGCTCGCGGACCGTCTCCCCGAGCCGATGTTCACGCCTGCGACGAAGGCCGAGGAAGGTCACGACGTGAACATCGGCTTCGACGCGGCCGTCGAGATCGTGGGACGGGGACCCGCGGAGCGGGCACGGGAGCTCTCGCTGGCCCTCTACGAGAAGGCCGCAGGACGAGCCGCCGCCGCCGGCTTCGTCCTCGCGGACACGAAGTTCGAGCTGGGCTTCGTCGACGGCGAGCTGTGCCTGTGCGACGAGGTCGTGACCCCGGACTCCTCGCGGCTCTGGCCGGCGGAGGAGGTCGTGCCCGGCAAGACCCCTCCCGCCTTCGACAAGCAACCCCTGCGCGACTGGGCGGCTTCGAGCGGGTGGGACAAGCGGCCGCCCGCGCCGACGCTGCCTCCCGAGGTCGTGCGCGCGACGTCCGAGCGTTACGTCGCGGCGTACGAGCGTGTGACCGGTCGGAGGCTGACCGACTGGTACGGTGCCCGCAGATGAAGTTCGCGGCGCGCGTGGAAGTTCGCCTGCGGCCGGGCATCGCGGACCCGGAGGGCGCGACGATCGAGCGGGCACTGCCTGCGCTCGGCTTCGACGACGTGCGCGGGGTGCGGGCCGGCCGGTCCTTCAGGTTCGAGCTCGACGCTGCAGACGAGGTCTCGGCGCGTCGGCGCGCCGAGGAGCTCGCGCACCGGCTGCTCGCGAACCCCGTCATCGAGGACAGCGAGCTCGAGCTCCGTGCGCTGGCGCCGGGCGGCGGCCCGCCGGACGGGCCAGGCGAGCTCACGGAGGAGCGGACGTGAGCGCCCGTGTCGGCGTCGTCGTCTTCCCCGGCACCAACTGCGAGCACGACACGGTCAGCGCGTTCGAGCGTGCCGGCGCGACCGCGTCGCTCGTCTGGCACACCGACGAGCGGCTCGAGGGGCTCGACGCCGTCGTCCTTCCGGGGGGGTTCGCGCACGGCGACTACCTCCGGCCCGGTGCGA